>NZ_JBDUCX010000077.1:0-26168 GCF_040003245.1 Chthoniobacter sp. | reverse complement strand
AAAGAAATCGCAGGCGGTGGCGAAGGCGGCCACGAGCGCGCCGATCATGACGAGACGCTCCACGCCGGCGAACAGGGCGCGGGCGACGGTTACGGTCGACGTCCGCGCGGCGGGCCGGATGAGCCACCAGATCGCGAGCACGCCGCCGCAGGCGACGGTGAGTCCGCAGAGCAGCAAGGCGTGCAGGGCCGAGTGTTCCATCGCCGCCGCGGCTCGTTAAGGTACGCGAACGCGGAAGGTCGAGCGTCCGGGCGCGCTGTGGCCGTCCCGCGAAAGGACGCGCCATTCGACGATGTATTCCCCGGGTGAGAGCGCGCCGAGTTTCACGGTGAGATGGGTGCGGTCGCGCGGATCGATGACCGGTTTGCCCTTCGCAAAATTGTTCTTCTTCTCCGCCACGAGATCGGCGGCGGGAATGACGGTGACGGTATTAAAGCCGTCCTCGAGCAGTTCATTGAACCAGAGATCGATCTGCCTGGGCGCGGAGGAAAGTTCCGCGCCGGTTTTCGGCTCGGCACGCAATAAGCGCGCGTGAGCCCAGGCGCCCGGCGTGCCGGCGAGGGTGAAAAGGAGGATGAGGAAAACGACGCGGGGAATGCGCATGCGCAGAGGGATAAACATGATCGCCCTCGGGAGAAATCTATTTTACTCGCCGTGTTCGCCCAGCCTCGCCATCCATCGTTTTACGGAATGCCGTAAGTTGCGACCGGGCTCGCCCAGAGCCTCACTATGCTACGTGAAAACCTCTGCACCCAGTGCAAGTGACCATCGTCGGATTTTGTTTGCCTCATCCGCAACCGTTCCCTAATTCGTCTAAAAATGTTTGGGTGTACTGATTCTCAAGGAATGCATGAGTGCTGAATTAAAAGCAGTGTGCCGCGCGGCGGCTGGAGAAGTGATCGAGACCGCTTGGGGGCGCCTCGTTTGGACGGCTTCGGGTCAGGTGGGGAATGCGATGACAATGAGCTTGGGCCGGGCGACGATCTTCGCGGGCAAGGAGAACCCGCGGCACCGGCATCCGAATTGCGATGAAATCCTCCATCTGGTGGCGGGCCGGCTGGAACACACCCAAGGGGAGCACCGTTGTGTGTTGGAGCCGGGCGATACCGTATGTATTCCCAAGGGCGTGTGGCATCAGGCGCGGGCACTGGGCGGCTGTGACGCGGAGATTGTGATTTGCTTCGATTCGCCAGATCGGCTGACCGAAGTCGACTCGTCGATCTTGGGTAATCTGCCCTGAAAGCCCTGAAATCAGGCCGGTGCGCCGGCGTAGAGCGCGTAAAGCCGGGCCTCGCCGGTGGCTGGAAAACTGATTCTCACGGCGAATGATTGGGGCAGTTCCTTTGACCAAGGGATCGCCTGCCGCACGCCGGAGGCAGTAATCCGTGCTGAGAAATCAGGGATCGGCTGGCCGTTTGCATGGAGCAATTCGAGCAGCAGTGGCGCGTCGGCGGAAACGCCGTCGACATTGACGAAGAGTTGCGCGTCGTGCGGGACGGCGAAGGTTTTCGTCACGCATTGCGCGGGCGCGTCTTTTACTCGCGGCGAGAGATAGCCGAAGCCATCGCGGCGCAACGTCGCGAGGCCGATCTCTTGGGAGCGGAATTCCCCTTCGCAGTCCCAATGCGAATACCAGATGTAAGTTTGTTCACCGACATTGGCGAAGGCATGGCCTTGAAGGAGGCAGATGTTGTCCCACGCGCCTGCGCCGCCGCGGGCGATGACCTTGAAGTCGGGTACGGGTTCGCGGAAGTGCACGCCGTCGTTGCTCACGATGAAGCCGAGATCGATGCGCGTGCCCCAGAGGTGCGTGGAGCCCTTCGGTTTTTCGGCGGGGCCATCCTGCCACTGGCCGTAAAGGCCGAGCATGACGTTGCCGCGATTCCACAGTCCGGCGCCCATATGCGTCTGCTGGCCCTGGAGCGGCTCGGCGAGCAATTGCCCGGGGCGGGCGAAGGCGAGATCCTTCGCACGTGACCAATGATCGAAATCCGAGGACTGGTAGGCGAGCATCACGCGGCCACACGCGCGGCCATCGGGGAGGGAGGCCCACGGCGACAGGAGCTGGCCGGTGGCATAATAGGTGCCGTTGAAACGGTACAGGCCGGAGACTTCGAAACGCTCGCCGCCGGCATTCATCGGGCGATCGCCGACGACCTTCCAGCGGAGGCCGTCCGCGCTCGTGGCACCAATGAAGCCGCACCAGCGGTGCTCGTCGGGGCCGATCTTGCTGCGTCCGCCGCGCACTTCCTCGAAGGGCACGTGCGCGATGTAAGCGACCTTGAACCGTCGGGACAGATCGGGTTCGCGCGGGTCGTGCATCACGGAGAGAAAATCATTCACCCGGCTGAGCGAGAATTGGTCGGACTCGATGAGGCAGATATTGTTCTTCGTGCTGCCGTTGAATTCGACGAGACCGAGTTCGGGCTTAGTCCAATGGATGCCGTCGTCGCTTTCCGCATAACACATCGGGCGCCACCAGCCGGGCGCCTGGCCCTTCTCGATTTTTCGCTGGGTCATGCCGAGATACCACATGCGAAATTTGCCGCCGACGTGCAGCACGCTGCCGTAAAGGATCGCGTGACCGTAATCGGGGGAGCCCTCGGGGCCGCAGCGCAGGATGGGGTTGCCCGGGTGCTTGTCGGCGGGGACGAGGGTGAGCTTGAGATTGTCCCGCCACGGGATGCTGTGGTCGTCGAAAGCGAAAAGCGTGAGTTCGCGGGCGGATGCTTCGATTACCGGTGTGGGCTCTGCTGCAGGTGCGATGCGGGCTAGCAAAGGGGCGAGTGCCGTGGCAGTGAGACCGCCTTTGAGGAAGGAGCGACGGGAGGGCATGACTTAGGGGTGCGGGGTGAGTTCCTTGAGCAGGGCGGGGGCCTTGGCACCGCGGGCCGCACCCCAGAGGCCGTTTTTTTCCGGCGCGAGGCCGATGACGGTGTCGTCCATCGTGACCTTGCCATCCGCGGCGACCAAATGGCAGCCGAGCAGAGTGACATGCTGGAGATCGAGCGCGCCGCCCTTGCTCACCCGGGCTTCCGCCGGCTCCGCTTCGCGGCGGATGAAGACATTGTCGAGCAACAGCGAGCACGTGCCGGGATCAGTGCCGGACAGTGACAACGGAGTGTGCGCGTGCGAGAGGACGATTCCATTGCGAATGACGTGGCGATTGGTGCCGACGAAGAGCAGGTCGACGCCGAGGCAGTCCTTGATGAAGACGTGATCGTATTCGGTGACACTGTCGACGGTGTCGGCAATGCCGGTGGAGTTGCCGATGGAGACAAGGCCATCGACGACATACCGGCAGTCGTCGTGCGCGCTGATGCCGTCGTCGCCGCACTCGAAAGCGCCAATGTGCTCGAAGACCACATCGCGGCAGGAGCCGTGGATGTTATAGCCGTCATTGTAGACGTGCGTGGCGTTGACGTTGCGGATGGTGATCCAATGGTTCGTGCCGCTGATCTGGATGCCGGCGGAGCGCATGGGTGCGGCGATGTGCGCGTCGGCGAGCTCCTGCCCCGGCGGCAGCTTGACGTAAAAGGAGCCGAAGATTTGCGCCGACTTCGGCACGCTGCGCGCGTCGTCCTTCACGAAGGTCCATTCGCCGGGCTGCAACTCTTCGACCTTCTTGAGATCGGGCCGCAGTCCCTTCGAGGTACGGCCCATGTGATTCATTTTGCCGTCCCACAAAAAGAACCAGCGCTGGAGGACGGCGTCATCGAGGCGCAGCAGGTTGTCATTGCGAAAGAGCCCGGGGGAGACTTCCGGCCAGTCGGCGGGATTGAGCGCATCGCTGCCGTCGAGCGTTGCGCCGTGGCCGTCGAGGGTGATGGGCTTGCCGGGTTCGCCCGTGCGATTGTGGAAGACCGCGGATTCTTTGTAGACCGCAGTGGCGAGATGGACGGTGTCGCCCGGTAGCGCGGCTTTGACCGCGCGGGCGATGGTCTTCACCGGGCCATTCGTGCCGTCGGCCTTGGTGGCGAAGCCGTTGGCGTGATCATCGCCGCTGACAGGGTCGACGTAATAGTCGGTGGCGTGGAGCGCGGTAGTGAAGGCGAGGAGCGCGGGGAGGAACGAGCGGAGCATGGATCCGATGGTCGGGTGGGCGTGTGGCGCCGATCAAGGCGCGATTGCGTGGAGCAACGCATGAACCTGGCCGATGATCCGCTCCTCGGTCGTCGAGGCCCAGGGGCCGGGCAGGCGGCTGTATTTCATGGCATCGACGGCTTCGTAGCCGCCTTCCTCGAGCACGCGGCGACTCGGGATGTAAGTCATCACGTCGTTGCAATAGCCGGCGATCCAGACCGGCGGGCCGGCGAGTTCGCGTTTCAGGCGCAGGGAGTAATCGACCACGGTTTCACCGGCCAGGCCGACGAAGGTCAGGCCATCGCCAAAGCGCACGACTTGCACCGGATAGGGATAGCCCGGGGGGAACGTCTTTTCCTGGTCGAGGCGGTTGAGCAATTGCTGCGCGTGGCTCGCGTCCAGTTTGTTCGGCGACTTCAATTGCGCTGCCAACTCGGCGCGATCCGGCAGATGGGCGAAAGCGATTTCGACATCGGCAAGCTTCTCGCGCAACGGCCCGCTCACGGGTTGCGCCGTCGCGGTGAGCGCGGCTTCCACGGCGGTGGCGAGATTGCGCCCGTGAAATTGTGCGAGTTCGATTTTGCCGCGTGGGTAGGGGTTCTGGTCGCCGCCGCAGCCCTCCAAGAAGAGCGCGACCGCGCCGGGATGCGCGGCCTCGATCGACTCCTGCGCGTAGCCGGCGTAGTCGCCGCTCCATTGGTAAAAAGCGAGCGTGGTATTGTGGCAGGCGTAGCCGAAAAGGATGGCGCGCACGGCGCCATCCGTGCCGATCACGCGCAGCACCGGGACATCCTGGTCGACCGGGCCTTCCGGATTGGGCGAGTTATGATAAGTGCCGTCGAGCAAGAGGCGGCGGTTCATGGCGAATCCGCAGCGTGCGTGATGATAGCTTAGCTGGGCGGGTGCGGCCAGGGTGAGCGCATCGCCGACGATCTTGAACAGCGTTTTGGTGAGGAATTTGCCGTACGCTTCTGCTTGCGACGAGTCCCCCGCGGCCACGTCGATGCCCGGCTTGCCCGAAACCGTGTAGTCTGGCCCGCAGTGGGTGTGAGAGACATTGAGCAGCAGCCCCTCTGGTGGCAGGTGATAGGCTTCGCCCAGCCGCCTCTCCAATTCAGCGCGCAGCGTGCGCGGCACGCCGACGAGATCGAGCGTGACGAAGACAAAACGCGTGCCGTGCGCGTCCTCGAGCGCGAGCGCCTTGGCGTATAAATCGAGGGCGGTGCCTTCCGCCGGCTTGGTGCGCGAGGCGTAGCCGGCCATCATCATGGGTTCCTTGGGCGTGATCACGGCTTTGGCCACGCCGGCTTTCCAATCGGTTTCCGCAGCGTGGAGGGTGAGAGCGCAGAACAGAGTGAGGTACCGGGGGATGAGTTTCATGGGGAGATTTTCGAATCGGGACTGGAGGGAAGCGCGCCGTCGCTTCCTTGGTGAGGGGTTATTCCCGGCACCGACGGCGCGGTGCCCTCCAGCATATTTTCTACTTCGCCACGGCATCGAGCGGTTCGCGAATCTGCACGCGCTTGTCATCGAGGTTCAGTGCGGCGGCGACGCTTTTTGCGTACTCCCACGGAGCTCCGTCATCGGTGTAGATCGCGACGGTAGAGTGCTCGGCGGCCAGGGCGACGGCCTGCGGGAGATCCAGATGGCGCAGGACATTCAAATAGATTGGCCCGTTGTGTTGCGAGGCGGGCAGCGCGTGGAGGTCCAGGCGCCTGACGTCGGGAATGAAAAGGGAGGCGTAGAGCGCATTGGCCGCCATCGTCTTTCGCGCCTGTATCCAGAGCGGAGTTTTGGCGAAGCCGGGGACGGTCCGCAGCGCGGCGGCGGCGCGGGTGATGTCCCAGACCTGGCCGCTTTCGAGCGATTCGCCGAGCAGGAGCAAGCGGCGGCGCAACTGCGTTTGTTTGACCAGCGAGAGGGCCGACCAACTCGTCAGGCCGGTGCCGCGCGGTGAGAAGTAGGCCATCGCCCATTTTGTGCCCACCAGCATTTTATGCTCCTCGGCGAAGGCGCTGGCGTCGGGTTTGACTCCGGGAAACTGGCTGCCAAACGCCGTGGCCGCCAGGGCGCGAAACTCCTCCGAGCCTTCGTCGCTGAGCGTATTCAGGACGACGAGTTCGAGGTCCTCGGGCTTCACGTCCACGCGATGCAGCAGCCAGAGGGTGAGCGGGATGTCGGCTTCGCTGTGGAAGTCGACCTTGGTCAGGCGCAGCCCTTCGGCGGTGGATTCGGTGGGCGTGATCGCTGGCGGTTTCACGGCGTCGCTTGGCCACGCGCGGAAGCAATCGTGGCGCAGCGCTTGCATCCAGCCATCGCGCAACTGCGGCCATTCCGCTGCCGTGGGTGGCTCGGTCGGCGCGGTGAAGGCGGGGACGAACGATTGATCGATGGCGGTCACCTTTTCATCCTTTGGCAGCTCGGCGAAGACCTTGAGTTCGCCTGGCTTGAAAGCCGGGCGCGCGGGTTCGTCGATGAGGTCCTCGCGCTTGGCGCCCTGGAGGAAACGATCGATCCAGTTGAAGGCGCCGAAGTTGAGCTGCTGCGTGTCCTTGTGCGGCCCCTCGGCGATGTGGGTGCCGATGTTCTCTTCGTGACCGAGCGTGCGGTAGAGCGCGCGGGTGCGGTTGTAGATATCCATCACGCCATCGAGCGGGAAGATGGGGTCCTTGTCCGAATTGAGGATGAGCAGCGGGCGCGGCGCGACGAGCGCGGCGACGCGGTCGAAGTCCCAGCGCTCGGTGTTCACCATGAACATGCAGTCGCAATGCCCCTCGATGGCCCCATCGAGGATGTGATTGCGCAGCGTGGTGATGCCGGCGGTGGGCGCGGCGACCTTGATGCGCTCATCGAGCGCGGCGATGTACCAGGAATACGCGCCGCCGCCGGAGCGACCGGTGACGCCGAACTTCGTGCGCTCCACCTCGGGGCGCGTCTCGAGATAGTCGAGCGCGCGGATGCCATTCCATGCTTCCACTCCGGCCGGCGTGTAACCGCGCGCCGGCCACCACCAGCGTCCTTCTTTGTAAGTGCCGTGATGCTCCCCATGGATTTCACCCAGCTCGATCGTATCGATGACCAGGCACACATAACCATGCCGCGCGAACCACACCCCGTGATGCTGATAGGCGGTTTTGTTGCCCATGCTCACGCCGTCCTCGATGACACTGGCGTGACCGCAAACGTAGAGGATCGTGGGCAGCGGGTGCGTCACTTCCTTGGGTCGGTACAAGTCGCCGGTGACATAGAGGCCGGGCAGCGATTGGAATTGGAGTTTCTCCACCACAAAGCCATCGCCGTTCACCGTGCCGGTGATGACCGGATGCAGATCGCCCCGCGTCGGCCAGGGATCGAGGCCGAGCATGCGCTGGAGTTGCTGGCGCATCTCCGCCTGTTTGGCCGGCCAGTTTTCCGCGGTGATGCCCTTTTGCCAATCGGCCGAAGAAAGTTCCGCGACGCGACGCGCGCAGTATTGATCAAACGGCGCGGGCAGGAATTCGCGGGGTTCCTTTTTGGGCGTCTGCGCGTTCAGCCAGGGCGCCATAGCGAGCAGAGCGAGGACCGCGACAGAGAGCTTGGGGTGGAACATGGTTGGGGAAGAAATGAGCGGTAATGAGCCGAAAAGCGAAACATCGCTTATGAATACATTAGACAGGATATTTTCAGAAACGACGATTTTCACGCTTGCACGAAAGGTCGCTCGCGCTTCAATAGCCGCGCTGTTTCCCTGAGCGACCCCATGAACAAGTTTTTCTTTGCCGTCTTGATCTGTGCCTGCCCACTACTCGCCCGCGCCGGGGTGAAAGCCGGGTTCGCCGAGCGCGATATCACCCCCGATCTCGGGATGGAAGTGCCGGGCGGCTACGGCAAGGCGTTCTCCAAGAAGATTCACGATCCGTGCAAGGTGCGCGCGTGTGTCTTCGACGATGGCCAGCATCGCGTGGCGCTGGTGGGGCTCGATGCGCTGGGCGAGTCGCGGGCGCTGGTCCTCGAGGCCCGCGCCAGGATCGCCGAGCGTTGCGGCATTCAGCCCGATTCCGTGATGGTCAATGCCTCGCATTCGCACTCCTCGGGGCCGATCATGATGGTGCAGCCCGGCGAGTTCGATCATGCGTCGGATTTGGTGAAGGATCTGGCGTATAACAAGTCGTCGTGCGCCGATCCGGGCTACCTGGCGAAGGTGCGCGATGCGATCGTCGACGCCGTCGTGGCGGCAAACGAGGCGCGCGCGGAAGGCACGGCAAGCTTCGGGGTGGGGCACGAGGACACGGTCGCTTTCAATCGGCGCATCCGGATGAAGAACGGCCTGAGCTATTCGCATCCGGGGAAGGGAAATCCGGACAACCTGGAATTCGCCGGGCCGGTCGATCCCGAGGTGGGCGTGATCGGCTACTGGAATCCAGAGGGCAAGCTGGTCGGATGCGTGGTGAACTTTGCCTGCCATGGCACGGCGAGCGGCCCGTGGGTCGGTGCGAATTGGATTTATTACCTCGAGCGGGCGATCCAGGGTTTTTACGGACCCGAGACGAAGGTGGTCTTTCTGCAAGGCGCGTGCGGCGACGTGACGCAAGTAAACAATCTCGATCCGCACGCGAATCCCGACAGCGATGCGTGGTCGCAATTCGTCGGTGGCCGGGTCGGTGCCGAGGCAGTGAAGGTCCTCACCGGCATGTCGCAGACGCGCGTGGCCGATGTGCCGGTCGCGGCGGTGCAAAAGATCTGGCAGATTCCGCGCCGCGTGCCGGCGCCGGAGAAGGTGAAAGCCGCGCTCGAACTCGCGCCGAAAGACCCGAAGGAAGCTGGCGCGGATTGGGTGTGGGCCAAGGAGACGCTGATGCTGGACGCGCTCATCGCGCAACATCCGAAAGTGGAAGTGGAAGTGCAGGCAATCCAGATCGGCCCCGTGGTCTGCATTTCCGATCCTGCGGAATATTTTTGCCAATACGGCCTCGAGTTGAAAAAGGGCAGCGGCTTCCCGATCACGTTCCCCGCGGAGTTGGCCAACGGCTGCGTGGGCTATGTGCCGACGCTGGAAGCCTTCGGCCCGAACGGCGGCGGTTACGAGACGCGGCTCTCGGCTTACAGCAATCTCGACATCACGGCGGGTGATCAGTTCCGCGACGCGGGCTTGGAGCTCGCGCACCAACTCAAGCCCGCATTGCTGCCCGAGCGGCCGATGGCGCCGCCGTTCAAGGGCTCGGGCTGGCTTTACGGAAATCAACCGCCGCAATTGAAATGAAACAACTCATGTTCCGATCGTCTCTGCGCCTCGGCGCCTCCGTGGTTTTGCTTTCCGCCGCTTCGCTTCTGGCGAGCGACACCGGGCTTACGCCCGAGGAAGAGCTCAAGACGTTCAAGGTCGAGTCTCCGCTGCGGGTGGAACTCGTCGCCGCCGAGCCGCAAATCGAGTCGCCGTGCGCGATGGCCTTCGACGACCAGGGGCGCATCTTCGTCGCCGAGAACCGTGGCTATCCGCATACGAACGAGCCGGCGCAGGGACGCATCGTGATGCTGGAGTCGACGCACCACGACGGCCATTTCGACAAGAGCACCGTCTTCGCGGAAGGCCTCACTTTTCCCAATGGCGTGCTGCCGTGGAAGGGTGGCCTGATTGTGACTTGCGCCCCCGACGTGCTCTTTCTGAAAGACAACAAGGGCACCGGCAAGGCCGACGAGCGCCGCGTGTTGCTGACCGGCTTCGACGATGCCAAGAGCACACAGTTGCGCGTCAATTGCCCCACGCTGCGTCCGGACGGCTGGATTTATTTCGCGGCCGGGTTGGTTGGTGGCACGATCACTTCGCCCGAGCATCCAGAAAAGCCGGCGGTGAAAATGACGGGCGACTTGCGCTGGAATCCGCAGACTGGTGCGATCGAGACGCTCGATGGGCGCTCGCAGTACGGTATTTCTTTCGATCCGCTGGGCCGTCGTTTCATCTGCATGAACCGGCTGCCCGTGCAGCACGTGGTTATTGAGTCGCGCTGGCTGCGACGCAATCCCCGCCTGGCTTTCAGCGACACCGTCCAGGACTGCAACGAGCGCACGGTGAAGACGGGTCTGCGCGGCGGTGGCGATGGGGTGCGTATCTGGCCGATCAGCCACAATATCACGACCGCCGATTCGCACGCCGGGTCGTTCAGCGCAGCGTGCAGTGTGCGCATCTGGCCCGGTGGCGCGCTGCCCGCGCTCTATGACGGCTGCGCATTTTCCTGCGATCCGACGGGCAACCTCGTGCACGTGGACCGGCTCGTGCCGCATGGGGCGACCTTTGTCGGCGAGTCGCTGCTGGACAAGCGCGAGGTCTTCGCCTCGAGCGACGACTGGTGCCGCCCGGTGTTTCTGACGCGCGGCCCCGATGGCGCGCTCTACATGTGCGACATGTATCGCAAGATCATCGAGCATCCGGATTATCTACCGGCGGAGATCCGCAAGCACAGCAACTTCGACGCGGGCAAGACCCTGGGACGCATCTGGCGGATTACCTCTTCCAGTGCGGACGGACGCCAGGCGGCGAGTGTGCCGGTGGCGCCGGACAAGAGCCTGGAGCGTGAGGACGTCGACCAAGTGCCGCTCGATCTTTTGCTCGCTGGAGCGGAGAGCCCGGACGCGCGCATTCGTTTCCGCGCGGCGTTGGGCCTCGGCGATTCCAAGGATGTTCGGGTGCTGCCGGCCCTCACGCATGTCGTGTTGGCGGGAGCGGACGACAAATGGACGCGCGCCGCGGTGCTGAGCGGCATCGCGGGGCGGGAGCGCGAATTTGCCACCGCGCTGTTCGCGCAGATCAAGGAGTCGCCCGGGGTCTTCGATCTCATGGGGGACCTGGGTGTGATCTTTGGCCGGGCCGCGCTGGCGGAGAAGCGGGATGCCCTCGCGAGTGACTCCCTGCCGTTGAACGACAGCACGCCTGCGACCTTGCGCATCGCTTTTCTCGCCGGAGTGGCAGACGGCGCGAACGCCCACATCAGCGATAAAGCTCCCGCCCTGGTCAGCGCAGCGGTGGTCGATTCGGCAAAAGTGGCCCAGCAGCATGCGGCCTCCCTGGAAAGCCGCACCCGCGCGATTGGGCTGCTCAAGCACGCCGATTGGCCGGCAGCGGGGCCGGCGCTGATGGCGGTGGCGACGAGCAAGGAGCCATTTGATTTGCGCACCGCGGCCGTCCGGGCGGCGGCGAGTTTCAATGAGACGGAAGTCACGACGGCCTTGCTCGCGGCGAAACGGTGGGCGGCCATTGCGCCGACCGAACGGGAAATGACGCTGGCCGCGCTCCTCACGCAGCCGGCGCACGTCCCACGCGTGCTGGATGCGATCGAATCTGGCGCACTGCCGAAGAACGCGCTGATCGCGGCGCAGCGCACGGCGCTTTCCAAGAGCAAGGACACCGCGCTGCGCGACCGCGCGGCCAAGCTGCTCGGCGCGCCGGCCGACGGCGATCGCATGAAAGCCTACGAGGCAGAGAAAGTGGTGCTGGACCTGACCCCGAATCCGAAGCACGGCGGCGAGATTTTCAAGAATATCTGCTCGACGTGCCATCGGCTGAACCAGGAGGGCAACCAGGTCGGCCCGGACCTGCTCGACATCCGCAGCCAGCCGAAGGAATCGATCCTCATGCACATCGTGGTCCCCGATTTCGAAATCGCACCCGGATTCGCGGCGAGCAATATCGAGCTGAAGGACGGAAGCCTGAAACTCGGGATCATTGTTTCCGAATCCGACGAATCGGTCACCGTGCGCCAGTCGGGCGGCGTGGTGGAAAACATCCCGCGTTCCAATATTACGTCGCTCACGGCGAGCGAACATTCGCTTATGCCCCCCGGGCTGGAGGCGGCGATGAGCAGGCAGGACATGGCCGATCTGCTGTCCTTTTTGAAGGGCGAGAATTAATTTACAAACGGAAGCAAACCCATTTCATGAACAAAAAATACCAAGTCGCCATCATCGGTTACGGCTGGGCTGCCACGGCCCACATCGCCGCGATCAACGCCACCAGCAACGCCGAGGTGTGCGCGGTGTGGTCCTCGCGTCCGCTCGATTCGAAGGAACTCAGCGCGAAGCACGGCAGCAAGATCACAGCCTATTCGGACCTCAAGCAGATGCTCGCCAGCCCTGAGGTGCAGGTTGTGGACATCACGAGCTATCCCAATCAGCACGCGGAGCAATTCATCGCCGCGGTGCGCGCGGGCAAGCACGTGATCATCGAAAAACCCCTCGCGATTGAATGGAGCGACATCCAGGCGATGAAGCGCGCGGCGGACGAGAGCGGCGCGAAGGTCTGCGTGTGCTTCGAGTGCCGCTGGTCTTCGCAATTTGTCGCGACCAAGGCGGTGCTGGATGCCGGGCTCATCGGCTCGGTGCACTATGGCGAGGTCGACTACTATCACGGCATCGGGCCGTGGTATGGGCAGTATCGCTGGAACACGAAGCGCGAACTCGGTGGGAGCGCGTTGCTCACGGCGGGCTGTCATGCGCTTGATGCATTGCTGCTTTGCCTGGGCGACAAGGTCGAGGAGGTCACGAGTTACAGCGCGCAGAGCAAGAACGCGGTCTTTGCGCCCTATGAATATCCCACGACGAGCACGACGCTGTTGCGGTTTGCCAATGGTGCGGTCGGCAAGAGCGCCGCGGTGGTCGATTGTTTGCAGCCTTACTATTTCCACGCGCATCTCGTGGGCAGCGAGGGCTCGATCCTCGATAACAAATTCCACAGCCAGAAGCTGGCGGGCTTGAACAAAAACACATGGTCGCAGCTCTCGATGAACATGCTCGATAGCGGCGACGTCAGCGATCATCCGTACCAGACGCAATTCCAAGCCTTCTTCGACGCGTTGCAGGCCGGCAAGGACATGCCGCTGACGAGCTTTGCGGATGGGCTTGCCACGCATCGGGTCATCGCCGCCGCGGACAAATCCGCCGCGGAGAAGCGCCCGGTGAAGATCAGCGAAATACCTGTCGCCTAGGCGTCTCGCCTTCGCCCACTCTGCGGATATGCCCACGGCCCTCGCTATTGCCGCACACCCGGATGACATCGAATTTGTCATGGCTGGGACGCTCCTGCTGCTCAAGGAAGCGGGTTGGAAAATTCACTACTTGAATGTCACCAACGGCGACATGGGCAGCACCGTCATGAGTGCCGCCCAAACCGCACGCGTGCGGCGCCGGGAGGCGCAGGCCGCGGCCCGGGTGCTCGGCGCGAAATGGCACGCTCCGTTTTGCCCGGACCTGGGCGTTTTCTACACCGAGAAGAATATTCGTCAGGTAAGCGCGATCGTCCGGCAGGTGAAGCCGTCCGTCGTCTTCACTCATGCGCTGGCCGATTACATGGAGGACCATATGGCTACGGCGCGGCTGGCGGTCACCGGGACCTTTACGCGCGGCATTCCGAACTACCGTTCCATCCCGGCGCGCCCGCCGACGCTGGAATCCTGCGTCGTTTACCACGCCATGCCGCACGGCCAGTGCACGCCGACCCGCGAGCCGGTGCAGCCAGAAATCTACGTCGATACCTCCAGCGTGCATGAGGCGAAGCGCGCGGCGCTGGCCTGCCACACCTCGCAAAAGGAATGGCTCGATGCCACGCAAGGGATGGACAGTTATCTCGCGACCATGGATGTCTTTTCGGGCAAGCTCGGGAAGCAAACGCGCAAGTTCCAGCAGGCCGAAGGCTGGACGCGCCACCTGCATTTTGGCTTCGGCGCCGAGGAGGATGACCCGCTGCGCGACGTCCTCGGGAAAAAATATCTGCGCAACCCCAAACGCCCATGAACCTCCGCACCTCCAGCATCAGCCCCGATTGGTGGGACTACACCTGCCTGCCGCTCGACATCGTCGAGGAAGTCGCCCGCCTGACGCCGCGCGATATCGAGAAACTCTCGCGTCCCGGTTTCCGCGTGGTTTTCTACGACACGCTCGAGGATTTTTACCTCGCTGAGGCGCTCGAGTACATCAGCGCGTGGAAACAGAGTACGGACGACAATCCGGTGGGCATCTGCGGCCCCATCGGGCCTACCGAGCAGCTCCCGCTTGTCGCGCGCCTCGTGACCGAACTCGGGCTGGATGTGCGCAGCGGACATTTCTGGGGCATGGATGAATGGTTCGATGTGGAGACGGGCCGGGAGATGCCGGCCACGCACCCACTTTCCTTTGAAAAGGCCGACCGCGAGATGTGCTTCAATCGCATCCCGAAGAAACAGCGCATGCCCGATGCGCACCTGCACTTTCCGAAAGCCGACACCGCCGCCTACACAAAGACGTATGACGCAGGGGTGCGTTGCGCGGTGATGCAAGGCGGGCAGGGCGACGTGAAGCACTGGGCCTTCAATGACCCGCTCCAGCGCAAAGGCAAATACAAGGCCGCGCCGCCCACGCCCGCGGAATATCGCAAGCTGGCCACGCGCGTCGTCGACCTGCATCCGCTGACCATCGCGCAGAATGCGCGCACCAGCGGCGGCGGCAACATCGCCATGGTGCCGACCAAGGCGATCACCGTCGGTCCCGTCGAGACATGGAAGTCGGAGAAGGTCTCCATCTGGCAGGCCGGCACGCACGACAATCCTTTCGGCCAGCGGCTCACCGCGTATCTCATCTCCAGGCGCCTGCCGACTTCCTGTGTCCCCATGTCGCTCCTGGCCGATCATCCCAACGTGCAATTCAACTACTACCGTGGTGGCCTCGGCACCTGCGCGGTGGAAATGCACTAGACGGGCTGTGGGAGGGGCTGCATGAGGATTGCTTTCGTCGATTTTTCCGGCTGGGACTTCCACGTCCGCAGCGTGGAGACGCTGCCGCTGGGCGGTTCGCAATCCGCCGCGTGTTATCTCGCGCAGGCCCTCGCGGCGGAACACGAAGTCTTCTTCCTCACCCACACCACCGCTCCCGGCCGGCACGCCAACGTGACCTGCTTCTCATGGCCGCAAACGCCGCTGGAAAGTCTGAAGGCATTGCACCTCGACGTGTGCGTGTGCCTTCCCGGCGCAGGCCATGGCCGTTTGCTGCGGGAGGCCCTGGGACCGGAAACACGACTCGTGCTTTGGACGCAGCACCGCATCGATCAACCAGTGATGCAATCTCTCGCGGAGCCCTTGGAAAGCGACAGTTACGATGGGTTCGCCTTCGTCAGCGAATGGCAGCGCGAAGAATTTTGCCTCGGCTTCGGACTGCCGCTCGCTCGCACGCAAGTGCTGCGCAATGCCGCTGCCCCCTTTTTCGTAGACCTCTTTCCGGAAGGCGAGTCGATCCTGTCGCAGAAGGCCTTGCCGCCAGTGCTCGCCTATACCAGCACGCCCTTTCGAGGCCTGGACCTTCTCGTCGCAGCATTTCCGGCGATTCGTGAGCAGGTGCCGGGAGTGCGACTGCGCATCTTTTCCAGCATGGCGGTGTACCGGGAAACTCCCGCTGACGATCAGGCGCGGTACGGGTCGTTGTATGAGCGCTGCCGCCAGACTGCGGGCATCGAATATGTTGGCTCCCTGCCGCAGCCGGCGCTGGCCCGCGAATTGCGCGAAGTGTCGGTGCTGGCCTACCCCAATACGTTTCCTGAAACGTCCTGCATTGCCGCGCTGGAAGCGCTGGCCGGCGGTTGCCGTATCGTCACCAGTGCGCAAGGCGCCTTGCCGGAGACGACGGCGGGATTTGCAGAACTCCTCTCCGTGGACCGGGACCGCTCCCACGACATGCGCGAATTTATCGAGCGGACGGTGAATGTTATTCGGGAGATGCAGAGCGGGGATCCTACGGTCGAGAAGGAGCTCCAGCGTCAGGTGCAATACATTCAGGAGAACGCCACGTGGGCCGCGCGCGCCCGGCAATGGGAGGATTGGCTGCGAGCTACTTTTGCGGCCAGTTGAGGTGCTTGTGCAGGAACTCGAAGGTGCCGACACCGTGGATGGTGTGCGGGCCGTCGAACCACTCGATCTCCGCGCGGTCGCCGATGCCAAGCTTGTCGTAGCCGCGCCTCACCTTGGCAAATTCATAGCCGACCCATTCATCCATGCCGACCCCGTCGTCGTGGCCGCGCTCCACCATGAAAGGCCGCGGCGCGATGAGCATCGCCATCTCCGCGTAATTGGCCGTATTCGCGAGATTCCACTCCGGCATTTCGTATTCGCCGGTCGTCATGTAAGTGCCTCGATAGTTGGTGCTCACCACCTTGCGAATCCATTCGTTGAAATCGCCGGAGCAGATCGATAAACAGTAACGATCAAGCAGGGCAGGGAGTCGCATCGCGCTCTTTCCGCCATAGCTCAAGCCGTAAAAGCCGATGCGCTGTGGGTCGACGAACGGCAGGCCGGCGAGCCACTGCGTAGTGACGTCGTGCTGCGCGAGGATGAAGGAAAAGAGCGAGAGCCCGAGCGGGTTGGCGCGGCGTTGTAGGACGCGAAAGTTGTCCTGGCCGCGATAGGGGTTGTGCGGGGCGTAGGTGATGAAGCCTTGCTCCGCGAGCTGCGTGGCGAAGCCCTTGTAAAAATGATAGGCGGGTCCCTTGGGATCGGGGTTCACCGTATCCTCAGGCACGCCTTCGAGCCCGTGCTGGCAGACGACGACGGGCCGCCGCTCGCCGGGCTTCAGGTCTTTCGGCACCAGCAGCCAGCCCCACGCAAACACATCGGGGAAGACGTCGAGAGTCACTTCATAGGCGCGCAGCTTTTCGGTTTCGTAGAGCAGCCGCGTGCGGGGATTCGGCGGAAGAAAATCCGCCTCGATTTTGCCAATCGAATCCCGCCACAAGCTCTCATGCAGCGCGCGTTGCGTGGCGTCCCATTCGGCGCCGGGTTTTATCTTGGCCCAGATGCGGGCCGTCCGGTCGCGCTCCGCGACATCGATCAGGCCCTGCGTGAACGCTTCCAGTTCCCGCACGGTGCGCTGCTGTCGCGCATCGATCAATGTGGGCACGGGCTGCGTCATGAAGCCCTCCGTCTCGGTGGATTCGGAAGATCCGCCGAGCGCGGCGAAGAGTGCCGGCGCGGCCTTGGGGGCCATTGTGACCACGGGCGATCCCAACCGATGGATGATGGCATCCGCGCGATCTTTCTCCGCGGTGATTTGCTCGCTGGTGAACGGCGTCACGCCGCCGGGCGCCGCGCCTTTGCGCTGGGCCTCGGCCGGTGGCGGACCATCGATTTTCGGGCCGGGGGCTGGGTCGATGAACAGTCGCCGGGGAGTCATGAGCGCCGCCAGTTCGGCATTGCCAAAATTACGCAGCAGCCCGAACCCATTTCGGTAGATCGGTTCCGAGTAGAGGCTGTCATGCGGACCGAAGTATCCCGACACGGCCGCGGCCTTGACGCGTTCGTCCAACGCCGCGGAGATAAGCGCGATAAGGCCGCCTTCGCCGTAGCCGACGATGCTCATCTGCTGCGCGGCTGCGGTAAAGGGTGAATCCTTGGCGCGCAAAGCGTCGAGCGCGGCGAAGACTTTTTGCGCCTCGTAGCCGATGACAGTGCGGCCCATCTCGAAGCTCTGGCGGTAGATCCACTCGCGGTGCGGCTGATTCGTAAAGCGCTGCATGGCCTCGACGCCCGACCAGTTGTCGCGGCGGTCCACGAGCACCGGGACCAGGACGAAGAAACCTTGGGCGGCAAACTCCGTCGCGTGCGGCGTGTGCTCGGGGATTTGGTCCGCATCCGGAACGATGATGATGACCCCACGCGGCGGCGTGGCTGGACGGAAGAGCACGCCTTCCCCGTGCACGCCCGGAAAAACCGGCCAGCGGACATGAGCGGCCGACCATTTGCCGTGCGCCGCTTCCGCCGGTGCGCCGGCGATACTGACTTCCTCGATCAATCCCGGTGTGCGTGCGTCCACGATGCCGAGCACGCTCCGCAATTCTTCGCGACGGGCCTTCGTAAATTCATCCCATTTTGCGTGGTCACCGGTCGCGGCCTGCCAGGTGCGCGCACGCTCCTCGGCGGCGTGCGACGTTTCCCGAACCAGCCACTGGTCGATGCCTGCGACCATCTTCGCGGAAAGATCGCCCGCGGCTTCGAGCGGTTGCGTGCCGGGGAGGGGATCGGCGTGCGACATCGCGCCGATGGCGATGGCGAGAAGGGAGGTGAGGGCGATGGTCTTCATGTAGTGATTTTCCACCGAGCCTGCCGCAACACGGCGTACGGCGTGTCCTTCATGTGTTCGTACCAGACGGTGAGCAGCGAGCTGTCGTCGAACTCGACGGTGCTTGGATAGCCGAGGTCGCCGGAGGTGCCATCGCCGTAAATGAGGAGCGGTTCCGACCAGGTGCGGCCGGCGTCCGTGCTGACGCGCGCTTGATTGCCGAACGGCGCGCGGCGGTGGCCGTAGGTCATGAGCAGTCGGCCATCGCGCAGGCGATTGAGGAAGGACGGCAGGCCCCAGACGCCGATGGAATGCGGCTCGGTCCAGCTCTTGCCGCCGTCGGTCGATTCGGTCTGCAAGGTTTCGCCGGAGTTGGTTTTGTTATGATTGCGGATCTGGGCTATCACGCGGCCCCCGCCGGCTTCGACGGCGTGCAACTCATGATACTGCGTCACAGAATCTCCCGCGCGCACCGGAATGTCGGCCAGCCATTTCCATGTCGCGCCGTCGTCGGTGGATTCGCCCACGCCGGCCTTCTGCTCCGTGGTCCAGAGTTGCTTGCCCACGTAGAGCAGGCGGCCATCGGCGAGCTGGGTGGGGCCGTGCGGGCTGTTGACGAGGGTGGGGTAGCGCGCCGACCACGTGATGCCGCCATCGGTCGAGCGGACCATCCATTCCCCGAGGTTGGCCTTCCGCTCCTCCGCATTCAGGCGGGTGTAGGCAGCCTGCCACCTTTGCAAACGCTCCTCTGGCCAGGCGCCCGGCTGGCCTTTCTTTTTCTCCGCGTCGAGCAGGCTGCGCTCGTAGGCGAGCGAGGTGAAAGTGGTGGCGAGCAGGGTGCCGCGCGCGGTTTCGAGGACACCCGCGTCGCGATCGTCGCTCGGGCTGTCCAGGATGGTTTGCGGCCAGTTCCATGTCGCGCCCTGGTCGTGCGAGACCATCATTTCCACGCGACCGAAGGGGCAGATGTGGCCCTCGCGCCCGCCGGAAACGACGAGCACGAGGTCGCCGTTGCGCCGGCGAGTGACTGTCGGCCAGCCGTGATAGTACTGCGGTTGCAGGCTGATCGTGCGTACTTCTTCGACCACGGCGCGCGGCGTCGATTCGGCGCGGGAGCGCGTTCCAAGCACTGCTGCGGCGGTGGCGAGCCCGGCGCCTTGCAGGAAATGACGGCGCGAATTACCTTGGGGGAATTGGGGAGGAACCATGGTTGCCATTTATGGCAAATTGTTGCCTCATGCTGCAAGAAACGATGAATTGTTTTCGCACCCCGCATACAGTTCCATCCATCCCCATTTTCCCATGACCCCTGAATCCCGCCTCACCGAACTCCATCTCGAACTTCCACCCGCGCCGCTGCCGGTCGCTGTCTACAAACCGGTCGTGATCGTCGACCGCATGGCCTACGTTTCGGGCCACGGCCCGATCCGCGTCGACAAGACGCTCATCACCGGGGTCGTCGGCCGCGACCTGACGCTGGATGAGGGCAAGGCCGCCGCGCGGCAGGTGGGGTTGGCGATTATCGCGACTTTGCGCAAGCACGTCGGCGGCCTGAACCGCGTGAAGCGCGTGGTCAAGGTGCTCGGCATGGTCAATTCCGCGCCGGATTTTTACGACCACCCGAAAGTGATCAACGGCTGCAGCGAACTTTTCGCCGACATCTGGGGTCCGGATTGTGGCGTCGGCGCGCGCAGTGCGGTCGGCATGGGGCCGCTGCCGGGCAATATCGCCGTGGAGATCGAGGCCATCTTCGAACTCAACGAATAGCCGCGCCATGGACTGGTTTCGACTCACGAACGAAGGGGAAGTCGCCTCCCCGGCGCTGCTGCTTTTCGAAGAACGCATCGAATCCAACTTGCGGCGCATGATCGAGATCGCCGGCGGCCCGGAGCGGTTGCGGCCGCACGTGAAGACGCACAAGCTCGGTCCGCTGGTCGCGCGGCAAGTGGCGCTCGGCATTCAGAAATTCAAGTGCGCCACCGTCGCCGAGGCGGAGATGTGCGCGGAGGCGAAAGCGCCGGATGTGTTGCTCGCCATGCCGCCGGTCGGGCCAAACATGCAGCGGCTGTGCGAGCTCGCGAAGAGATATCCGGGCACCCATTTCTCCACGCTGGTCGATGATGCCGGGGCGACGCGCGCGCTCGGTGCTACGGCAGTGGGGGCGGGACTCACGCTGGATGTTTTCCTGGATCTCGATTGCGGGCAGAATCGCACCGGTATCGTTCCGGGAGACGCGGCGCTGGAACTCTATCGGCGGGCGACGACCACGCCCGGGTTGCACGTCGCGGGACTGCACGCTTATGACGGGCATATACATGAAGGCGACCTGGCGAAGCGTCGCGCGCTTTACGAAGCAGCGTTTGCGCCGGTGATCGCGTTTCGCCAGCAACTTGAGAGCGCCGGATTGGCCGTGCCGGTGCTGGTCGCCGGTGGCACGCCGACGTTTCCCTTTCATGCACAGCAAAAGGACCGCGAGTGCAGCCCTGGAACCACGGTGTTGTGGGACTTTGGCTACGGCGACCGGCATGTGGACCTGCCGTTTCTCCCCGCGGCGCTGCTGCTCACCCGCGTGGTTAGCAAGCCGGGGTCGAACCGGCTCTGCCTCGATCTGGGGCATAAGGCGGTCGCCGCCGAGAATCCGCATCCACGGGTGCGTTTCATTGAATTGCCGGACGCCCCGGCGGTGTCGCAAAGCGAGGAGCATCTCGTCATCGAGACCCCGCGAGCCGCGGAGTTTTCCGTCGGTGACACGCTGCACGGCATTCCGCGCCACGTCTGCCCGACCGTCGCGCTCTACAGCGAGGCGACGCTGGTCCGCGACCGCACGGCCGTGGAGCGCTGGCCGATCCTCGCGCGGGCGCGCCGTTTGACGATTTAGGTCGCGTTGGCGAAATGCGCGTTGCGCTTGGGGTGCAGGGCGCGTGTCCCCACGCGCCGGGTTGGCGCGGCGACGTGGATTCTCATCCGGCGCGTGGGGACACGCGCCCTACACCTGTGATCACCGCGTTTGCTTCGTCAACACGGCCTATCGGGCGACCCCGCCGGAAGCGCGCCACAGGTCCACCATCGCGAAGAGCGGATTGTGGCCGAGATAATCGACGCAGGGGATTTTGCGGCCCTTGGGTTTGCGAGCCAGCGTCTTTTGGTCGCCGAGTTCCGCGTCGTAGAATTCCCACACCGTGCCGCTGCGCTGGAATTCCGTGGCGGTGGCATCGAGCGCTTTTTCCAAGAGCTGCCGGGCGGCATCGGCGCGTCCGTAGCGGGCGCAGCCGCGCGCGGCCCAGTAGGTCATGCAATTCCACGCCGGCCCGCGCCACATGCGGCGCTCGAATTTCGGGTCGGAACGCGCCACCGTCGCGATCGGATGCGCGGTGAAGAATTCCTTGGGATTGAGGAGATGCTCGTCGATCACGCGTTTGGCCTGCGCGGGCGTGGCCGCGCCCACGACCACCGGCCACATGCCTTCGAAGGCGAGGTGGCGGAGCTCAGGGCGGCGCGCGACCCAGCTATCGTAGAAAAAGCCCGTTTGGTCGTCCCAGCATTGCGCGGTGATGAAGCGTTGCAGCTTCGCCGCCTTGTCCGCCCACATCGCTTCCGGTTTGCCGAGCGCGCGGCTCCAGCGCGCGGCGTGATCGTAGAGCATGTAGACATGCGCCGTGGCGTCCACACTCGCGGCGGGGCCGGGCGGCCGCTCGTCGTAGCGGATGCCTTCGTCCATCCCGCTCTCCCAAGTCTTCTGCACGACGTCGAGATAGTAAAATCCGCCGTTGGACGCCGCGCGTTTAACTTCAAACCAGCCGATTTGTTTGCGCAGCGCCTCGAGGCACTCGGCGAGGAATACCTTGTCCAACGGCGCGGCCAGGCACGCCTCGGCCGACACCACCCAGATCGGTGGGAAACCTTTGTCCGGCTTGAAGGCGGCCTTGCGCGCGGCGTCGAAGCTGACCACGCCGGGGATCAATCCGTCGGCCTGTTGTCCGGCGAGCTCGTTGCGGATTTGATTACGCGCGTGTTCCGGCAACGCGCGCACAGTGTCGAGCCGCTCATGCGTGAGATCGATGTGACCGAAGATTTTGCCGCCTTGATAACCGGGCCCGATGTCCTCGAAGGGAAACTTAAAATAATCGAGGGGCGGGTGGACGCTCTGGCCGTGCAATTCCGCAAGATACAGCAGCATCGGCTTCCACGCGGGGTTGGAAGGTTTGGCCGCCTCCTTCAAGAGCGCATCGCGGAGGGCAGTCCCTTCGGGTGTGGGCGGGCCAGCGGCGAAACTGCCAGCCGGTAGCAGTTGCCCCACTGTGAGAACCCCCAGTCCGCGCAAAAAGCAACGGCGGCGAAGAGGTGCGCCCGGTCTGGGGGAATGGCTCACGGCGGAGAGGGTGGGGAAAGAGAGGGGTTACAATGCAGCGTCAGGCAGGGTGTTTGTAGCCACTTGACAGGGGACTGCCAAGGTGATACGTTTGGACACGGTTGACGGTAAGGGTATTTGGTCCGGTCGGCGAAGAAGCGGAGGGCGGGATTTTCACGAGACAATGCGATGTCCTATTGACCAGTTTACGAAGGGTTATGCCGTGGGCTCTTGCCTCGGCTGCGCCCTTGCGCCGCCGTGGCGCGTCGATTTTGCGTCCACCTTCTTTCCTCGCTCACTCTGGAGTTCCGACCCGTTCCGACTAGTTCCGACCCAAGAAGTGGCAGCGACCGCAGGCTCTCCCTCCTCAAGCCGTCATGACCGCCGGCGTTTAGTCTCTCTCGCTTGTTTCGTGGCTCCCTCCCACCGCCTCCCAGCGCCGGTTTACTCTGGAGATCCCACTGAATCCCACTCGATCCCACCGCCGAAAATTGCGGCCCGAAGCGCATTTCGACTGGGAGCGAATGCTTCGCTCAATCAAGGCGAATCAAGGTGAATCAAGGCCGCATTTTTCTCCCGATGCTTTGCTACCCCTTAAATCTCCCAGCCGCGACGGTAAGCCCGGCGGACGTACTGGTTGGCCTCGGCGACGTTGGTGAACTTCAGCTCGGCGGCGTTCCAGTCCAGCGTCTGCTGGGGAAAGCGCGAGGCGACGCTGCCGAGGAGCACCGCTTCGGTGAGCGGTCCGGCGTAGTCGAAGTTGGCCGTCGTCTTGCCTTCCCCGCGCGCGGCGTTGATGAACTGGTGCCAGTGATCTTCGCCCGCGACGGTTTCGATGGGGTGGCCTTTGGCCTCGCCGAGGAGGCGCGGCATGCCGATGTGCGGGAGGACCATCACGCCGTGCGTGCCGCGGAAGATGCTGCCTTGGTCGGGGAGTTTGTTGTTCTTGTCGTCCGCGGCTGCCGCGTCGTCGATGGCGAGGGCCTGGATGTGAGCGGGTGGGCGTTGGATGCCATCGTACCAGGTGACGTCCACGGTTTTTCCATCGGTGAACGCCGTGCCGGGGAAGGTGTAGTGGCAGATGGCGTCGGTGGCCCAGGAATGATCATTGGGTGCGGCTCCTTCGCTGCGGACGCTGAGTGGCGCGGTAAGCGCGAGCGCCTTGAATACGGGATCGTAGATGTGGCAACCCATGTCGCCGAAAGTGCCGGTGCCAAAGTCCAGCCGCTTGCGCCAGTTCGCAGGATGGTACCAGCCCTGGCCGATGAAGGCGCGTTCGGCGCAGACGCCGAGCCACAGATCCCAGTTGAAACCCTCGGGGATCGGATCCGTGCGCTGTGGCTGCGTGCCCTTGTCGCCCCAGGCCTTGCTGCTCCACGTGTGGACCTCCTTGATCTTCCCGATGGCCCCGCTCTGCACGAGCTTCACGGCGGTGCGATACTCCGTGCTGCTGTGAATCTGGATGCCCATCTGGGTGACAGCCTTTTTCTCCCGAGCCAGTTCCGTCAGGCGGCGCGTCTCGGCGAGGTCGTGAGTGAGCGGCTTCTGGCCGTAGACGTGCAGTCCGCGGTTGAGCGCCGCCAGGCCGATGCGCGCGTGCATGTGGTCGGGCGTGGAGACGTTGACCGTTTGGAGGTCGCGCTCCTTCTCGAGCAGCTCGCGGAAGTCCTGATACACGCGGGCGGCGGGGAAGAGCTTGCGAAATTCCACCGCGCGATTCAGGTCGATGTCCGCGGCGGCGACGATCTCGACGCCGGGATGCTTGGAGATGGCCTTGAGATCGCTCATTGCCATCCCGGCCGCGCCGAAAGACGCGTGGTGGATTTTGCCATTCGGCGACTGGGCGCGCAGACCGCGCGTGACGAAGGGGGCGCCGATGACCCCGGCGGCGAGTTGCTGGAGGAACGTGCGGCGTTTGATGGAGTAGGGGAGTCGCATGGCGAACTGGTAGTGAACGCGCCGAAGTTTGACAAGAGCGACGACGCGAAAACGACTTGCGTGCGGGCCGCTGCGGCGCAACTGTCCGCGCCCATGTCCACCACTTCCCGGCCAGCCGTCTTTCTCGATCGCGACGGCACGCTCATGGAGGAGGCCCACTATTGCAGCCACCCGGACCAGGTGCGGATCATTCCCGGGGTGCCGGAGGCGCTCCGCGCGCTCAAGGACGCCGGCTACCGGCTGGTCATCATCACGAACCAGAGTGGCATCGGCCGCGGCTACTACACGCTCAGCGATTACGAGACCGTGCAGGCGCACTTCCTCGGCCTGCTGGGCGAGGGAGTGATCGATGCCACCTACTACTGTCCGGAAGCCCCGGAAGCCGCTTCGCCCCGCCGCAAGCCGGAGACCGGCATGGTCGTCGAGGCCCAGCGCGACCTCGGACTCGACCTCGCGCGTTCCTGGTTCATCGGTGACAAGGCGGTGGACGTGCAATGCGGCCTCCGTGCCGGCATGCGGCCCATCCTCGTTCTCACCGGGCACGGCGCCGATCAGGACGCCGCGGGCGCGGAGTTTGTGGCGAAAGATTTTGCCAGTGCGGTCGCATTTATCTTAAAGACTTCGGATGCCTAAGGTTGCCGTCGTCATCCCCTCGCGTTACGCCTCGACCCGACTGCCCGCGAAACCGCTTCACCCCATCGCCGGGAAGCCGCTCGTGCAGCACGTCTGGGAGCGTTGCGCCCGCGCCAAGGGGGTGGACAAAGTGATCGTGGCCACCGACGACATGCGCATCGCGGAGGCCGCATTTGCTTTTGGAGCGGAAGTTGCGATGACCTCGCCCAAGCACCGCAGCGGCACCGATCGCGTCGCCGAGGTGGCGAAGAAACTGGCCGGCTTTACCCACATCATCAACGTGCAGGGCGATGAACCGCTCGTCGATCCCACGGTCCTTTCCAAGCTGGCCGCGGCCATGGCCAAGGACCGCAGGATCGAGATGATCACCTCCGCCAGCGTCTTCACACCCGAGGACGACCTCACGAACCCGAACATGGTGAAGGTCGTGCTCGATCGCGAAAGCAACGGCCTCTATTTTTCCCGCTCGGTGATTCCCTACGTGCGTGGCGACGGCTTGCGCCCGCAATTCTACCGCCACCAGGGCATCTACGGCTACACTACGAAGTTCCTGCTCCAGTTTGTGAAATGGAAGCCGGGCATCCTCGAGCAGGCCGAATCCCTCGAGCAACTCCGCGCCCTCGAAAACGGGACGAAGATCCGCGTGATCCTCGCCAAGCACGCCGCGGTGAGCGTTGACACGCCCGAGGACGTGACCGCCGTCGAGCGCCTCCTCGCCCGCAACTGATTTTCGTCGTTCTCAACTCTCAACACCCTACTCTCCACCCTTAAGTGAAATACATTTTCGTTACTGGCGGCGTCGTTTCCTCGCTGGGCAAAGGCCTCGCGGCGGCTTCGCTCGGCACGCTGCTCGAACATCGCGGCCTCAAGGTCGTGATGCAGAAATTCGACCCGTATCTCAACGTCGACCCCGGCACCATGAGCCCCTTCCAGCACGGCGAAGTCTACGTGCTCGACGACGGCGCGGAGACCGACCTCGACCTCGGCCACTACGAGCGCTTCACCCACTCGGTCCTTTCGCGCTCGAACAACACCACCAGCGGCCAGGTCTACCAGACGGTGCTCGATAAGGAACGCCGCGGCGATTACCTCGGCAAGACGGTGCAGGTCATCCCGCACGTCA
>NZ_JBDUCX010000285.1:0-7989 GCF_040003245.1 Chthoniobacter sp. | reverse complement strand
AGCGTGAGGCGGAGAAAACCCGTTTGTGGGAATCGCCATCGCGACGTCGCCGCCGCCGTGAGCGAAGCGAGCGTGAGGCGGCGCGAGCCATATCGCCTTGCCGCACGCTACCTCCGGTCGCCGCCGCCGTGAGCGAAGCGAGCGTGAGGCGGCGCCTTACCAGACAGGGCCGTCGTGGTTGTGTCGCGTCGCCGCCGCCGTGAGCGAAGCGAGCGTGAGGCGGAAGCTGGCGCAGATTGAGCCTCCCGGGCGCGGCTTGTCGCCGCCGCCGTGAGCGAAGCGAGCGTGAGGCGGATGGCTCGGTTCGTTTGGCCGCGACTCAACGCGGAGGTCGCCGCCGCCGTGAGCGAAGCGAGCGTGAGGCGGGCCTGTTGCATGGAGTCGCGGGTGACCGCGCTGTAGTCGCCGCCGCCGTTGTAATGCTTCAGCCGGAATTGGAAGAAGGCGAGTGAGCGGCTATGGAGTGGGCCACCGAAAGGACCCTCGCCATGGAAACTCGCCGCCAATACACGCCCGAACAAAAAGTCGCCATCTTGCGCGAACACCTCCTCGAACACGTGCCCGTCTCCGATCTGTGCGACAAGCACCAGATCCATCCGACCCTATTCTACCAGTGGCAAAAAGCCTTCTTTGAAAACGGGACTGCGGTTTTTGAGCGCCAGCGGCCCCGCTCTCAGGGTTCCAAAGACGAGGCTAAAATCGAGCGCCTGGAAGCCAAGCTCAGACAGAAGGACGAGGTCATCGCCGAGATCATGGCCGAGCACATCGTTTTAAAAAAAGAGCTTGGGGAGATTTGAAGGGCACTTGGGTCCCCCACGACACGCGCGACATGATCATCGATTTTATCCAGCGCTGGGCGCCGCGCACCGGGTTGCCCGCCCTCCAGCTCGTCGCCTGGATCGGGCTGGGCCGCTCCAAGTACTACGATTGGCAGGGGCGTTACGGCCACGCCAATGAGCACAACGCCCTCGTCCCGCGCGATCACTGGCTGGAAGCGTGGGAGAAACAGGCCATCCTCGATTTTCACCACGCCTACCCGCTGGAAGGCTACCGCCGCCTGACCTTCATGATGCTCGACCGCGACCTGGTCGCCGTCAGCCCCTCCAGCACCTACCGTGTGCTCCGCGCGGCAGGCCTGCTGGAGGGGTGGAAACCGAAACCCTCGAAAAAGGGCACCGGCTTTGCCCAGCCGCTCCAGCCACACGAGCACTGGCACATCGATATCTCGTATCTCAATCTCGCCGGCACCTTCTTCTATCTCTGCTCGGTGCTCGATGGTTGCTCGCGCTTTCTGGTGCACTGGGAGCTGCGTGAAAGCATGACCGAGGCCGACGTGGAAATCATCCTCCAGCGCGCCCTGGAAAACCACCCGCAGGCCAAGCCCCGAATCATCTCCGACAACGGTCCGCAGTTCATCGCCCGCGACTTCAAAGAGTTCATCCGCGTGGCCGGCCTCAGCCATGTCCGCACCGCGCCCTATTATCCCCAAAGCAATGGCAAGATCGAACGCTGGCATCGCTCCCTCAAAAGCGACTGTCTGCGCCCAGGCACTCCCCTCTGCCTGGAAGACGCCCGCCGCTTGGTGACCAACTTCGTGGCGCACTACAACACCGTGCGCCTCCACTCCGCCATCGGTTACCTCACCCCCACTGACAAACTTGCCGGCAAAGAAAAGGCCATCTTTGCCGCCCGCGACCAGAAACTCTCCCAGGCCAGAGAAAACCGCAAAACCAAACGCCACCAAACCCACGCCGACTCGCTTAGCCCCTTACCGCATTCTTCCAATTGACGCTGAACCAGTACACCGTGAGCGAAGCGAGCGTGAGGCGGGGGGCCGCGGCTACGCGTGAAACGCGGTTGCAACGTCGCCGCCGCCGTGAGCGAAGCGAGCGTGAGGCGGTAGCGCCGTCAGGACCGATTTGAGCACACTCAGGTTGCCGCCGCCGTGATACCCGATTGTTTCTGGATGATTTGTGGCCGAACAATCACCCGCTGGTTCTCAGGCGCAATGCCTCTGCCCAGAGCCACATCGCTTCTGGGACTGCTTTCAATTTACCGATGGCGGAGAATTCGGCGTCGAACTTCGCATCCTTCAGGCTGGCGAGCTTAGATTCATCGTAGCGGAGCGCAGTGAAATCCGGCGGATTGGCGGCGCGGATGGCGGTGGCAAGGAGAGCAGCTTTGGCGGCGGCTGTCTTCATCTCTTCGCGGCGGAACTTTACTCCAACGAGGTGCGAGTCGAGTTGCTTTCGACCGGCATCGAGGAGTTCGCACCGGCCATCTTTCGGAGCTGCTGCGAGGCCGACTTGGGCGATACGATACGCGGTTTCAAAGCTGTCCTGTAACGCCTGCTCAGCCGTGAACCTCCCGCCGCGATAACCATTCTCGGCGACGAAGACCTGCTCGTAGGCAGCACGGACGGCTCCCACATCGCCAGCAGCATCGAATAGTTCTCCCACATCGAAGACCTGCTTCATGAACTGCATCGTGTAGCGTTCATTCAGCGCAACGCCGGTAGTGTTTGGGCCGAAGGCCGTGAGCTTGTCGCCCAAGAGACCCTCGATTGTCGGGACGAGCAGCGTGCCGTCACCTTCCACAAACGCCGTCCGTAGCGGAACCCGTTCGACGTGCGGATACACGTTGCGCTCATGCACTACATCGAGCAGTACGAACGGCGCGGGATTCTTTGTATCCAGCGGCGTGTACGAGAATTTAAGGTGTCGTCGCGCGGGCACGCGATGGTCACCCCGTTCGTCCTCCGTCATGCCACTGAAGGGCCGCATCTTGCTCACTTCGGCAAGCAGGCGGTCGAGCTTTTCGGGCGGCTCCTGGCAGAAAATATCGGCGTCAATCGAGAGGCGGCGAATGCGCGGGAGTCGAAGGAGCAGGCTGGTGCCGCCCTTGAAAACGAAATCCAGTCCTCGCGCGGTCAATGCGTCCAGCGGGGCAAAAGCGTGGATGGTTTTTTCCAGCAGCACCGGATCGCATCCGCCAAGCTCCTCACGCTTGCGAGTCTGCCATTCCTCGGAAAAACAGGCTTCAGCGATCATTCTTTTGCTAAAAATCAATCAAGTCCGCCTATTTCAAAAAGGGGGAGTTAATTGGTTGTCTTCTCCCAAAAGCTCCTTTACCGGCAGCTTCCGCTCGGAGGCATAGCTTAGCAGTAGAGCCATCTGGATGCGGTGCGTTCCGGCCAGGTTGCCGAGCATCGTGTGAAATTCCGACAGAGCCATCAGCCGCAGGTCGCGCGCCTCAAAGCACAGTTCGACCAGCAGCTTCTCGATGGATGCCAGCGGCTCGTTTGAGGGGCTTTTGCGGCTCTCGCGACGCACTACTACCGTCCGCTCGCGCACGGCGAAGCGCGCCGCCTCCGCCCCACGCGGGTTCAGCCAGGCGTCCCAGCCCGCGTCACGCAGATGCTCGAAGACGCTTTCCATCGCGTCCACCTCCACATTCACAAAGGTCACGAATCGACTGAGAAGGTGGTGCATCGCGCCCTTCACCTGCGCGGTGGACCAGCAGGAGAAGGCGATGAGCGGAAAAGCCTTAGTCAGCGCGTCGGCCAGCGGTTTCACGGGCGTGGCGTCGAGGACGAAAGGCTTCGTCAACGACGAATACCAGCCGCGCCCAGCACTGTGAATGACACCTTCACCCATCGCTTCGTGCAGGTAACGCAGAAGCGTGGTGGACGGAGCGGGCATGTCGTGCTGCACGAGGAACAGGCGAAGCTGTCGCAGAGAGAAATATTTTGCCTTCGCGGTCAATTCCGGGAAGCAAACGGAGCGCAGGAGTATTTGAGCGGTGGCTTGTCGGCAGCAGGCATAATTAGCGGTTCCCGGCTGGGTTTTCCACTGCTTTTCTATCAGGCGTCAAGATGGCTTGCCCCCGGCCTCGCAAACGCGGCGTTTGGGCTAAGCAAGGCATTTTTCCAGTTTGCCGATGAGATCGACGGCCTTCTGCACTTCGGCTGTGTAGAGGGGATTCTGGCCGACGTGCGCGCCCGCATTAAGCACGCGCTCGTTGGTCCTGAGCACTTCCTCGATTAGTTCAGCGTTCTCAATTGCCATCCACTGATTGTTGGTCAGCAATGTTCGCAGTTTACCACGCTGAGCCTTTAAGGTGTCTCGATCCCCCTGACTGAGCCCGGCGATACCATCTACGTCGTCATCAACTACGGCGATCAAGTGTCCTCGAAGGGCAGTGGGCGTTTCGTTGAGTATTTTGTAGTAGAGCTGCGTCGGAAGTTTCTCTAGCAACTTGTTACGAGCCGCTCGGAGGTGATTCGTGAGCGTGACGTAATCCTTGGTAGGAACGACTTCCGGCTTGAGGTAACGCACGACGGTATCTTCAACCACTTTGCGCAGGCATACCGCAGCTTCATCGAGGTTGTGACCGTGCAGATAGTCTTCCGCTTTTTGAAGGTCGGTCTTCTCCGGCTTACAGGTAATAGTTGTGGAAGGAATTCCCTCCAATCTGACGATCATCCAATCGGCGTGTCGAACACCAACAGTGCGGGCGAACTCCCGGAAGAATCCAAAATCGTGAGTCAGGATAATCTTCTGGTAGTTGGCGAAGGTGCTGGAAAGAAGGATTTCAACTACTTTCATCCGGTTACTCATGTCGAGACTGACGAGAAGATCGTCGAGGACTAGAAGCTTCAGATCGGAGTCATGCAGGTTGACGAGGGAGGCGGCGAAGCGGACGGAGAGCGCAAGTTGAGTAAGTTTCGCTTCATTCAAAAAGCTTTGCGGGCGAGTGATGTCTCTGCCTGGAACTTGTATTCCGAATTCGATTACCGGAATTGTGAAAGTGCGGGAGTCGAAGTGGTATGACGGCGGGGTGGTAACGCCCAGCTTGAGCGTGATCGGCGCTGGGTCGCCGGCGGAAAAGTGTTTGTCGTAGAACTTCTGCGCTTCCGTGCTGATGCTGCCCACAATACCCGGCAGGATTCCGGCGAAGGTATTCGTGTCTGCGATAAAACGGTCGTAGGCGTAGGTTCCCGCCAGTCCTTTGTAGGCAGAAGGATTGGGAACACCCGACTTGATGGAATTCCAGCAGTCCGAAGGAACTTGTCCCCCGGTCGAGACGCAGAATGGGAGGATTTCCTTCTCGAAAAGCGGCCAGAGATTGAACTTCTCTGAATTACGGAAATGAGAAAAGCCAAAGAAGAAACGATAGGTGATGAAGTCGCTGGCCAGATCGCCCTTGAGAATGGCGGGCTGCTGGCGAGTTCCGTGATTCGCCTGGCTAATCGGATAGGTGGTATCGATTTGAGTCGCGGTGTCGCGTAAGGTCAGGACGATCTCCCCCGGCTTTGGGTTTGCCTCAGCCTCTTCGTAGGTGTTCAGCAGCCGCAGTGGGTGAGACGGATCAAAGTATTTGGCAACGTCGGGCGTCGCCTTCCGGGCGCTTTGGAGAAAAGTATAAAGCGCCCAGTAGAGAGACGATTTGCCGGCACCGTTGGCCCCATAAACGAGGAGATGGCGGCCTTCGAGATTGAGGGCGAATTCGCGGAAGGCTTTGAAGTTCCGGATTTCGAGGCGGTGGAGTCGGGACTTCATACTCGGCCCTCCTGCTTGATGATAGCCAGCAAGTCCGGGCTGTCGGCGCTAAGGCGGATGAGGCGATTTCGGACGGGGTGGCTGGGGGCGTTGAGGGTCGCATGCACGTGGGTGAGGAAGTCGAGCCGCTGCGCGTCACTGGCCGCTGGATTACAGGCGGTGAGGTGCGGGGCCACGGTGTCCTGGAAGAGCAGGTCGCGCTCTGCCATGTGCTCTCGGAAGTAGCACTCCATCACGCAAGCGTCGATGAGGTCTTCGAGGAACCGCCCAGCAACCGGTTGGTTCGTGCGTTTCGCATACATAATCAATCGCGCCAGATGTTCGAACAATAATAGTTTGTCCGCCGCCGGCGTCTTGACCGGAATCTGCCCCACATATTCCTTCGAGAGATTCACTGTGAGTTTGGAGTCATTTGTGAATCTCTTTCTGTAAAACCAGTTTGCCGTCTTGGAATTGATCAGGGCCAAGATGAAGCCATACATGTCCGTGTGCGGCTCATTTAAGATGAGGTTCAGAATCGACTCTTTGTTGTAGAACCAATCGTCGTCCAATGCTGCCTTGAGCGGAGTTTGGCCACCCGTGATCCTCTGAATCATGATCTTCCGGCACTCGAACACGTCCGGCGTCCGGCTGCGGTGCAGGAGTGATTCGTCGTAATTTAGAAACCGGCCTCGGTAATTTATCGAATACGGCCCAATCTCGTCACCCTCAAGAAATGGCTTCCATCGGCTCCCGTGTCGTTCATTGCTGACAACCTCCGGCAAGTTGCCGGAGATCACTACACCAAACCTGATGCGATGACACAGGTCTCCCAGCGGCTTACTTCCCATCTCTATCAGGTCGAGAATCTCTCGATCCCTTTCGGTAGAGAATATGTCAATAATTCCCCCTTTAATTTTCCAGTCCGCTTGTTTGCAGCGCTTTTCACTACTGTCTTCTAAGCCATGCCTAATGATTGTTTTCCATTCGGCTTCAGGCGCTGATGCTCGGATGCGAATCGCGATCGTCGACGCCGTGACTTGGTCAAACACGCCAACGTCAAGGTCAAGAATTTCCTCAATGCGATACTTATTAAGTATAAGCCTTCTTGTCGGATCGTAAGAGGTCACTCTCAGCAAAGTGTTCGGGAGGATGTAAGAGAGCAGCCCTTTATCGCCCAGAAGTTGCGCCCCTCGTTCAATGAAGATGACAAAAAGGTTCGTTTTCCCAGCGCCGGAGACATATAAGTCTTTGTATCGCTTCTTGTCTTTTGCCGAGATACCGATGTTGCCTCCAAAAACATACGGCGGATTGCCGATGACGATATCAAAGCCATCGGCTAACGATCTGCCAAACATCCAGTGGGGATCGAAGAAGTCGGCGGAGGCTTGCGGGTCGAAGGGATCCCAAGCGGCGACGTGTTGGGCCTTCTTCGTAATCTCGGAATTCTTCTTTGCACCCAACTCGTTGATGAGCGTATCCGCCAGCTTTTGGCGCAGGGATTTGATCTTCTTCTGAAGAGCTAGCTTTTGGTCGCGACGCTGGATTGCAAAGTGACTGTGGTAAGCAGCTTCGATTTCTTTTTCGATTGGTTCGATCAGCGCTTTGACGAAAAGATCCGGCTCGGGGATTGGCAGGCCGATGAGGGTATCGGCGGCGACGAACTTGGTTTCCAGATTGGGCAGCGGGAGGATGCCGTGGTTGTCCTTCTTGTTGCGGTTGGTCTTTTGATCGCAGACGAGGGAGATAAAGAAACGGAGCTTGGTGATCTGGATGGCGATGGGCTGGATGTCCACGCCGTAGAGGCAGTTTTCGATGAGGTAGAGCTTGCGGCCGTAGTCGTCGGCGTTGTCGGCGAAGGCGGCTTCGAGCTGCTCGCGCATGGGGGCGGAGTCGAGCTTGGCGAGCTGGGTCTGCTTCCAGCGGTCGTTGTCGGGATCAAGCTTGCCGAGGATATAGACGAGCTTGTGGAGGACGCCCATCGGGAACGCCCCGGAGCCGCATGCGGGGTCGAGGATTTTCAGCGCGTCGATGGCGGCGATGAGGCAGGCGACTTCGGCGGGGGTGAAGGTGTGCTCTTTCTCGGTATAGGCGAAGAGGAGGTCGAGCCCGGCGCGGGCGTCGGGTTCCTTCATGCGGGTCTTTTCCACGAGGACGCGGGTGAGGTGGGCCTTCAGCGAACCGTCCACCATGTTGTCCACGATGGGGCGCGGGGTGTAGAAGGAGCCGGTTAGCTTGCGGGCGGTGGTTTTGGTTTCTTCGTTGTAGGAGGCGAGGAGGTTCTCGAAGACTTTGCCGAGGAGCTCCGGGTCGAGTGCGATTTCCTGATCGATCGGAGTGTTCTCGACGATGGTGAACTTGTAGCGGTTTAGGATGCGGATGAGGCCGGAGACTTTCTCGGCCTTGCGCTTCTTGTCGTCATAGACGGCGGAGAGGTCGGCAGTCTCGC
>NZ_JBDUCX010000284.1:0-8000 GCF_040003245.1 Chthoniobacter sp. | reverse complement strand
ATTCTCCGCGGATAGCCTGAGTTCCCCACCGTTGGGCATGGCGTCGCGCGCGTTTACACAAAGATTCAGCAGGACTTGGTGAAGCTGCGTCGGGTCGCCCATCACGGTCCACAAGTCCACCGGAAGATTTGTGTGGATCTGAACATGCTTGAGGAACGTTTCGTTGGCGATCTTCTCGATGTCCCGACAGACGTGCTTTATCTGCAACTCGACCCGCTGGCCTTCGATGCCCCGGGCAAAGGAAAGCACCTGACTCACCATCGCTGCTCCGCGTTGCGCGCTCGTGCCAATGATGGACAGCAATTCCTGATTTTCAGGTTCCGGGAATTTCATCCGAAGAAGGTCAATGGACAGGATGATGGGCCCGAGCACGTTGTTGAGATCGTGAGCGATGCCGCCGGCGAGCGTGCCTATGCTTTCCATGCGTTGCGCGCGGAGAAATTGATGTTCGAGATTCTTTCGCTCGCTGATGTCCTGTTTGACGGCCACGAAATGCATGACCCGGCGGTCCGCACCCAGCACCGGCGTAATCGTCATTTCCTCCGTATAAAGCTGGCCATCCTTACGCTTGTTGACCAGTTCCCCACGCCACACCTTCCCAGCCAGTATGGTCTGCCACAGGCTCTCGAAGAATTCATACGACTGCTCGCCCGAGTTGAGCACTCGCGGATTCTTCCCCATGACTTCATCCGCGCTGTAGCCAGTGGTCGTAGTGAAAGCCGGGTTGACCCATTCGATTCTGCCCAATTTGTCCGTGATGACGATGGCATTGGCGGCGGCATTCAACGCTGCTAATTGCAGCTCCATACGCGCACCCGCGCGCTTGTGTTCGCTAATGTCGCGAAACGTCCAGATTCTGCCGTAATGGGTTCCTGCTTTGTCTCGAACGGGCGACGAGTAGCGGTCAAATATCCTGCCATCTGCCAATTCAATCTCATCCCGGCTAATTTCATCTGGATGGGAATAAAGATAGGCGACTTTTTCGATAAATTGCCCGGGATTTTTCGTCTGGCTCGCAACGAACTGAACCTGTCGGGCATCCTCGCCTTCGGACGCGATCTTCGGGGGTATTTTCCACATTTCACCCAGCCGCTCGTTTTGGAGAATCTTTTCCCCTTCAATGCCGACAACCAGGATCCCGTCCAAAGCGCAATTCACTTGCGCCTCAAAGAAGGCGGTCCGCCAGCGCAACTCTTCCTCCATTTTCCGGCGCTCCACCTCGCGCCGGTTTACTTCGAGGGCGAACGAGATATCCGTGGCCAGTTCGTCGAGCAAACTCAGTTCTTGCGCATCAAAGAACCCCGCGGTCCCCGAGTAGAGAGTGAAAACCCCGATGGTTTTGTCCTCAATCTTGAGTGGAAACGCTGCGGAGGCGCGGAACCCCATGCGTAAAGCATCTTCCCGCCACGGAAGCATGCACGGATCGCGCTCAATATCGTTGCAGACCACATGCCGGCCACTTGCCGCCGCTTCTCCACTCGGACCACGTCCACGAGATGGGTCACCGCGCGTGATATTCAGCTTCTCCAGGTAATCTCCCGCATCTCCTGCCTTGGCGGCCACCAGCAGGCCTCCGTTGCGTTCGTCTAGAAATCCGACCCAGGCCATGCGAAACAAACCTTTCTCGACGGCGATCCGGCAACTCCTCTCCAACATCGTATCCGGGTCTTTCTCGCGCACGATGTTCTGGTTGATGTCGCTCAACACCGCATAAGTGCGGTTTAACCGCTCAACGCGTTCCAGGGCCTGCTTGCGCTCGGTGACATCGGTGAACATGGCGACCAGCACCGACTCGGCTTCCCCGGGCATCTCCAGTCGCTCCATGCACAGCAGAACATCGCGCAATTCGCCGTTTCGGCGTCGCAACTGAACCTCCGCATCGCGGACCGAACCCGTTTCGCGTAATCGCGCTATCAACGGCTCCCGCTGCGCCAGATCCGCCCAGACTCCCAATTCGAAGATCGACTTCCCGATAGCCTCCTGAGGCGCCCAGCCAAAGAATTCACAGATACGTTCATTGGCGTCGATGATGCGGCCGTCCGCGATGGTATTGATCGCGATGGCGGCGGGATTCGACCGGAAGACCGACGAGAATCGAGCCGCCGCAAACCGCAATTCCTTTTCGCTTTGCTTGCGCTGGGTAATGTCGGTGCGGATCGCCACGAATTGCCGCGGTTCGCCTTGCTCGTCGAGAAAGGGGACGATGGTGGTGGTGACCCAGTAAGTCGAACCGTCCTTCGCGCGGTTTTTGATATCACCGTGCCAGATTCGACCCGATTTGATCGTCGCCCAAAGCTCGCGCATGAACTCCTTGGGATGATGGCCGGAATTGATGATCCGGTGATCCTGGCCCAATAGTTCCTCGCGCGAATACTTCGAGATCGCGCAGAACTTGTCGTTGACGAAAGTGATCTTCCCCGCGGCGTCGGTTCGTGCCACGATCGAGTGCTCGTTCAGTGCCGCGCACAACTGAATGTAATCCTTGAGCGGCGCCTCAAGTTGCGGCTCGCTAGATTTGGAGCTGGGGGGCTCGGCCATCTTACGTTTCTGGGGGATGTGGCCGGAGAGCAGAGTGGTTTATCCTCTGTACCCGACCGGAATGCGAAAAGTGTCTTTGCATAACCGCGTGTTCCCCTCAACGTCGACAACAGTCTGCAACGATTCGTCCGAATCGCAAGCGCTAAAGCAGGTAGGTTTAACCATAATTGTGATACCGCGAGTGTTGCACGGCCCCTCCGGGGAGGTGATCGAGCGCGCGGCGGAACTGTGGCAATCGGGCAAGGCGAATGTCACCGAGGCGGGGATGAAGTTAGTTGTAAAGGGGGCCGTTTCAGCCGGCCAACGAAAGGCGCTTGGCACAAGCGCCTCTCCACGCCGGTGGCCTGCGGTGACCGGCTATTCGGCGGTGGTGGGGCGGAAGGAGGGGGCGACGCGTTCTACGCCGCCGCGGGGGCCGTCGGCGGGGTGGAAGGTGGAGGTGGCGGCGTCCCAGGCGGTTTTGGTGGGATAGGGGAAGAGGGGTATCTCCAGTTCCTTTTTTCCATCTACGACGCGGCGGCCGGGAAGCATTTCCGGGACGGTGCCTTTCTCGCGCCAGGTTCGCACGGCCTCGAGGGTGTTGGGCGGTTGGTTGAGGCCGGGGCCGCCGCCGTGGGCCATGCCGGGAATGAGGTAGTAGCGGAAAAACGAGCGGACTTTTTCGAGGCTGCCGAAGTGCTCGATGACTTGCTCGTAGTAGTCCAGCGTCGCGGTGTAGGGTACCACGGAATCGGCGGTGCCGGAGGTCATGATGAGCCTGCCTCCGCGTTTCTCGAATGCGCTGAGGTCGGCGTTTTCGGCGTTGAGATAAGGGCCGAGCGCTGCGGTGTAGGTATCAATGTCGGCTCCGAAATTGATGTCCTCCAGCTTTTTGTTCGCGCCGAAAACCCACTTGAAGAGATAGAGATGTCCATGCGCGGCGCTGAGGGAACTGCCCAGGGGAATGCCGTTGAAGATGCGCTCGCCGGTCACGGCGTGGCGCGGGCCGCCGAAGAGTTTGCGCAGCGCGGCCGCGTGTTCCGGGGTGAGGGTCGGATCCTTCTGCAGGGCCAGCGCGATGACGGCCGCGATATCCTTGGCGTTGCAGCGGGGGTCGGAGATGAATTTCCCGGCGACCGCAGGAGCCTCGCGGCCCGCGAAGTAATCGTTCGCCGCGGCGATGACGCTGGCTTCCTGGGTCGGCGTGAAGGGGCACTTCTTGAGGATCTGGTCGTTCCACAAAAAGTAAGCGTGCAGCGGCGTGCGGCAATGCGCGGGGATCGCGGCCACAATGCCGTCGTAATCCTCGGGGTAACGCTGCGCTTCCTGCAGCGCCTGCTGGCCTCCGGTGGAGCCGCCGCTGAAATAGGAGAACTCCGGCGCCTTGCCGTAATAGGCCGTGACGATCTGTTTGGCGGAGAGCGTCATGAGGTGCGTGGCGCGAAAGCCGAAGTCTTTCCAGACTTCCCGGTTGCCCACGCCGGAGTCGGCGTTTGGCGCGGTGCCCATGTTCGTCGTCGCCACGGCGCTGCCTTCGGCGAGCGGCCCGGCCAGGCTGCCGGGATTGATGTGGCCTGCGGATCCGCCATTGCCGAGGCCGAGGAAGCGGCCATTCCACTTGCCGGCGTCCGGCAGCCAGATTTCGACGTTGATGTTGGAGCCCTTGGCGGGATTGAGCACCAGCTTGACGATGGTTCGCGGAGGTAAATTGCCGAGGGCTTTGCCGTCGGGGGCCGTCATCGTCGGAGCATCGCTGTGTTCCAGCAGAGCCATGGTGCCGGCGTCGATCTTCAAGGCCTTCAGCACCGCCAGGCGGTCGTCCACGGAGGGGCCGCGCACGGCCTCGAGCGGGCTCTGGCCATGGAGCGAGACGCAGCCGAGGAGCACGGCGACGGCGGGGGAGAGGATTCGTTGGTTCATGGAGCTAGGGAGGGAGGAAAATGGAATGGTGGCTTCCGGGAACGGTTTTTTTGGGGGGACGCCCCGCTGCTGTCCCGTCATTTACCGGACGCGGAATGCGGTGGTGCCGTTGCAGGAGCGAGGACGACGCGGAAGCCGACGTTGAAGGCGCGATTTTCGGGATCGCTACGATGGTGGTAATCCGATAGCAGATTGTAGCGCTCGCTGTCATTCCACGAGGCTCCGCGCAGCACCCGTTCGGGACTCCCTGGCTCAAAAAAGTCCTCGCACCACTCCCAGACATTGCCGCCAAGATCGTAAATGCCGAATTCATTCGGCGCAAAGCTCCCAACGGGCGAAGTCGTCGCGAAGCCATCCGTGTAACCCTCGATGTATTTGGAGTTAGGAAACTTCGCGTTGCGCGTTTCATCCGCGTAGTTTCCCACCTTCGCCTTTGGCGGTGGAAAGCTGGTGCCCCATGGAAGAGCCGTCTGGTTTTTTCCATTCCGTTCCTTCGGCGTCGCGCCTTCTTCCTTCCCCAACCCCACGGCCCGGCTCCACTCCTCGTCGGTCGGCAAACGATAGCTCATGCCCTTGGGTAGCTTGCCTTCCGCGCGCTCTTTTTCGGTGAGCCATTGGCAGAAAGCCTGGGCATCGTCCCAATCGACGGAACACACCGGATCCTGCGACTCGCGGCTCACGGAGACGCCGTTCAGGGCCGCGCCCTTCCAGTTCGCGTTCACCGTCCTGGCCTGCGCGAATGCCGCGTAATCCCGCACGCGCGTTTCCCAGCGGCAGAAGAGCGCCGGCGTCCCCGGCACCGGCACGAACTCCTGGCCCAGCGTGTTCACGAAGGGTTTCTCCTTGGTCGCGCCGCCCAACGACGCGACTTCCCCTGTGGACGACTGCGCTTTTCCGCCACCGAGCGGCAGGAACTGGAGTGACTTGAGGATGACGGCGTCGGTCATGTAATTCCTGACCGAGAACCTGCCTTTGGGAGAAGTGTCGTCGTTCACCTCGATTGCGACTTTGCCGTTTAGCTTCACGGTGATCGTGGAACCGGCCGCCCGCATTTCCATTTCATAGTCGCTGGCGGGTGAGAGTGGCGTGGGCGGCAGGTAGTCGAAGAGGGTTGTAGTGACGTCTCCGCTACGACGCTTTAAGACCAGATGGGAATTGGACGTGACGGCGACGGAGTAGCCCTGGCGATCTTGCGCCCGGGCCCAAAGCTCCTGTCCATGGTTCTGGGAGTCGAAGGTCGTCACCATGCGGATCGCCCCATCAGTGACGTCGCCTTTAACGGAGGCGGTGGCGTTGAACGGCAGCTTCAGCGTCCCGTTCACGATCTCCGCACCTTCGATCAAGCTGAATCGAATCGGATCGACGATGATGTCCTGCCAGGGCTCAGGGACCGCTGCTCCGGCGTCCGACTTGTCCAGCGGCACATAGACGATGTCGCGGAAGTAGCAGTTTTCTCGACCACCGAGCCTGGTCATACCGGGGCTGAGTAGCGCGGCGTCGCGGAAGGATTCCAGCGGCTTTCCGTTTATTGAGATGCTGAATTCATTACCGACGGCGCGCAGTTCCACCCGCATCCACTCATCCTCCGCATAGCTCTGCGGCCAAGCCCACCGTTTCAATGTTTTCCACGGGGATACGGTTCCGTCTAAAAATTCGATTCGCTTCTCCGCCGGGCTAATCGAGAGGCGATATTCCTTGGGATTCAAAGCGGTGCCGCTGTCGCGAATGACTAGGGAAGCCGCTCGAGCGTCGCGGTTCATGCGCAAAGAAAAACGGATCAGCACATCTCTATGACTCAGGACCCGCGTTCCCTCTCTAGCTGTCTGGTTTTGTCCGCTCAAGAACAGCGCATTGTCCTTCCAACCCACCCCTTCCATATCCTTGGGCACCTTCTCCGGTGAATCCCACAGGCGGATCGCGCCGGGCTCAGGTGCTTCGGATGGAAATGCTCTCGCGCTTCCGTCGCCGCTGACCGGAGTCCACAGGACTTCCGGCGGTTCGTACCATCCTTCCTGAGCCTTGAACCCCCACCTTCCAACGACCGGGGGCCGGTGGTCCCGGGCCTCCATCGCCACGACCCCGTTGACCACCCCGGTGAACTGGTCGCCTTTTACCCGAAGCTCCAAATCCAGAGTGGCCCCCGGATGCAGCGCCTCTGGCAATGAATAGGCCACGCCAAGTCTCTCGGATTTGCCGCTGGGCTTGTCGAAAAAGAAGAGGCTGACGTTTCTCAGATCCTTTCCCAACACCAGTTTGTAATGGCCAGATGTCGGGCTGTCGCGGACGACCAACCCGGCTTCACCGGCGCCTTCCCGGATGTGCAACCGGGCGCGAATCGCGCCGTCCGCCGCAAGCTGCGGTTTGACAAAGCCCACGAGCGCGCCCGCACTCGCGTGGAGGTGGAGCAATCCGTCTTGGAACTCGCGCTCGCCTAGGACGTACTTTCCCCACTCGGTATCCGCAAACAGCGGCTTCCAACTGGAAGAGGCATCTTGCGGCGATCTCTCGTGTGGATCGCTGCTGGCGAATGGAGATGGGGAAGCCAGCGGCACGCTGGGACGTGTCCCCGCGAGTTTGAGCACTAGGGCCGTTGCGACGACGCCCAGTGCAATGAGGCCAGCGGCGAGGCCACCGTACAGCGGCAGCTTGGATTTCTGTGGTGCCGGCGGCGGGATGGCTTTCATCACCGCAGGCTTTGCCGGCGATGGGGGGCGGGAATCGATCTCGGTGGCTTGTCCGAAGCCGAGTGGGTTGGAGGCGGGGGCTTTGCGCTGGCCCGGGGCCATGGGGGTGGCGGGCTTCTTCGGTGGTGGCAGCGGCGCTGGCTTCCGAGGTGTGGGGCCGGTGTCCTCACCGGCCAGCGGCGCGCCCCCGACGCGTGAGGACACGCGTCCTACACTCTCTTGCGTGACGGGCACGCGCGCGTCGACCACGTCGGCTTTCATCTCCTGCGTGCTTTGGTAGCGGTGCTCGGGGGCTTGCTGCATGGCCCGGATGACGATGTTGTCGATGCGCTCATCGCAACCGGTGCGCTGCGAAGGGGGATGGAAGATGCCGCGGGGGACTTCGCGGCAGAGCATCTCGTAAACCATGACGCCGAGGCTGTAGATGTCGGCCCGGTGGTCGACGTTCATGCCCTTCATCTGCTCGGGAGCCATGTAGTCGGGCGTGCCCATGACCGTGCCGGTCATGGTGTGGCCCATTGGCTCGGCACCGGGGTCGATGAGCCGGGCGAGGCCGAAGTCGGCGACCTTCACCTGGCTCTCGGTGTCGATCATGACGTTGGCTGGCTTGATGTCGCGATGGACGATGCCCTTGCCGTGGGCGTAGGCCAGCGCGGTGCAGCACTGCTCGACGATGGAGAGCGCCTGTGGGCCGTCGAGCCCGGTTTGGTGAATGACGTCGGCGAGGTTGGCGCCCTCGACGTATTCCATGACGAAATAGAGGTGCCCTTCGCTGGTCGTTCCGAAATCGAAGACGGTGATGATGTTCGGGTGATTGAGCCGGGCCATGGCGCGGGCTTCGCGCACGAAGCGGTCGGCGAAGTCCTTGTCAACGCTGAC
>NZ_JBDUCX010000283.1:0-8009 GCF_040003245.1 Chthoniobacter sp. | reverse complement strand
TTGCTGATGAAACTCGTGGTAAACCGCGCGCGCTCGTTTGCCATTGCGCTCGGCGTCGGTTTTTTGCTGCTCGTGTCCCTGGTTTTCAGCGCGGCGATCAGCGGCTTGCAGGAGTATCTGACGCAGTGGATGCCGACCGTCCCCTGGCTCTGGCAGACCGCGAACATCGCTGCGTCATTCGTGCTGGTCGCTTTGCTCTTCGCCATGATCTACCGATTTTTGCCTGACGTGCGGCTCGGCTGGAAGGACGTGGGAATCGGGGCGGCAACGACCGCGCTGCTCTTCACGGTGGGAAAATACCTGATCGGTTTGTATCTCGGGCAAACCGCCGTCGCGAGCGCGTTTGGCGCCGCGGGTTCTTTTGTCGTGCTCCTTTTCTGGGTCTATTATTCCGCGCTCATCAGTTTCTTCGGAGCAGAGTTCACACAGGTCTATGCGCGGCGACATGGAGTCGGGATCCGACCCACGGCAAATGCGCGTAGAGTCGGAAAAAAATCGGACCGCGTTTGATTAGAGTGATGGGGAATCACAAAACCGACGCTAACCCGCAAAAATCACGCAAGAGAGTGGCGGGCGCGGATTGTTTGTGCTAATATCTTGTTGTGCAACAAGTTATAACAGATCAATCATCCGCGGCCCGTTGGACAGAGTGTTCCACCGAGCCGCTGCTTTTTTCAAGACCTTGGGACGCGCAAAGTCGTGGCCGATTTCTCCGGCGGACGGCTCAGCAGCGATGGCGGGGCGCTGCTTTTGCGCCAGGTCGATGCGGGGCTGGGCGTGACGCGCGCGCTGGCCGGTTGTTTTGTCGATCGGCACCGGCCGGAACTCATTGAGCATCAGGTGCCCGAGTTGCTCGCGCAGCGGCTTTATGCGCTGGCGCTGGGTTACGAAGACCTCAATGATCACGCGGAGTTGCGCCGCGATCCGCTGCTGGCGGCGGCGGCGGGCAAGGTCGATGTGCTCGGCGAAAAGCGGCGCTGTCCGGAGCATCGCGGCTTTGCCCTGGCGAGCCCCTCGACGCTCAACCGGCTCGAACTGAGCGCGGAGTTTTCCGACTACTATCGCAAGGTGCATCCCGAGCCGCGGGCGGTGGAGGCGACGCTCTTGAAATGGGGGTGCGTTGTCTGCCCAAGGACGCGGAGGTGTTAGTGTTAGATTTCGATGCGACCGATGATCCTTTGCATGGCCGTCAGGAGGGCCGTTTTGTTGACGCGCTCCCGCCGCCCGTCCCGCGCGCCCTGCGGGTGCTCCTTCGTCGCATCTGTCTCGCTCCGCTCGGCTCACGGTTGCTACGACCAATACTGTTACCTGCCGTTGTTCTGCTTTTGCGGCGAGGTGTGCCTCTGGGCGCAGTTGCGCACGGCGGATCGCGATGCCAGCGAGGGCACCGGATATGCAGCCGCGATACTCTCTTGTGACCATGCCCATTCTTTCCGCCATCGTCGGCGCGGTTCTGCTGTTTTTCGGGGAACGCCTTTACTGGCTCTTTGTCGGTGGCATCGGCTTTGTCGTGGGGATGGATTTGGCGGCGCGAGGATTGGCGGGGCAGCCGGAGTGGATCATCCTTCTCGCCGCGGTGCTGGTGGGGATCGTCGGCGCCGTGCTGGCGATCTTTTTCCAGCGCCTCGCGATCGGACTCGCAGGGTTCATGGCCGGCGGCTACCTCGCGCTAGCCGTGCTGACAAATCTCACCGGAAGCGCGACCGGGCAGGCTTCGATGATCGCCTTCGTCATCGGCGGCATCGTCGTCGCAGTCCTTGTCGTGGCCTTGCTCGACTGGGCATTGATCGTGATTTCGGCGCTCGTCGGTGCGGCGATGATTTCGCAACGGGCGGTTCATGACGCACTTTGGCGAACTGTCACCTTCGCCGTCCTCTTCGTCGCCGGCGTGCTCGTGCAGGCGGCGATGCTGCGGCGGGCTGGCCCGCGAAGGATCGAGGAATCTTGACGTTGCGGAAGGACTCAACGGCCGTGCATTGGTGATGCGATGATCTTCACCTGGCTGCTCCTGCTCATCCCGATTTCGCTCGGGATGCACTATTTCCTGGGCCTCGGACCGCTCTGGACGTTCGCCACCGCCATCGTAGCCATCGTGCCGCTGGCGGAATGGATTGGCCGCGCGACCGAACAACTCGCGCATCGTGCCGGGCCGGCCATCGGCGGGTTGCTGAATGTTTCCTTCGGCAATGCCGCGGAACTGATCCTCGCGCTTTTCGTCCTGATCAGCGGCAAGCCGAACGTGGTGAAAGCACAGATCACCGGTTCGATTGTCGGCAACAGCCTGCTCGGTCTTGGACTCGCCATCGTCGTCGGGAGCTGGGGCCGCGAGCGGCAAACCTTCAAACGCGAGCGCGCCGGATTGCTCTCCAGTCTGCTCATTCTCGCGATGATCGCGCTGCTGCTGCCGGCTTTATTTGATTACACCGAGCGCGGCCTCGCCGCCCCGTCAGACGCGAGACGCCTCGACGAACGCCTCAGCCTCGGCGTCGCCGTCGTGCTCATCCTCGCCTATGTCGCGAACCTCATTTCCACGCTTTGCACGCACCGTGATGTCTTCGCTTTTCCGACGGAGGAAAACGGCGCGCCGCGCGAGCAGTCGTGGCCGATCTGGCAATCGCTCGCCGTGCTCGTTGCCGGCACTGCCTTCACCGCGTGGGAAGCGGAACTCGTCTCCGGCGCGCTGGAGAAAAGCGCGGCGGCACTCGGGCTCTCGGAATTTTTTCTGGGCGTGATCGTCCTCGCCATCGTCGGCAACGCCGCGGAATACGTCGCGGCGATTTATTTTGCGCGGAAAAATCAGATGGGGCTCGTCCTGAGCATTACCGTCGGCTCGACGATCCAGGTCGCGCTCCTGCTCGCGCCACTGCTCGTCCTCATTTCGCACTTCATGGGCAAGCCGATGAATCTTGTCTTCGCAAATCCGCTCGAACTCATCGCCATCGCGGGCGTGACCTTCGCCGTGAACGCCATCGCCGCAGACGGCGAGACGACATGGTTCGAAGGCGTCCTGCTGCTCGCCGTCTATGTCGTCCTGAGCATGGCTTTCTACCTCGTGAAGTAAAGCGTGGGAACAAAAGTCGGGAGTTCACCGCTGAGTGGATAAGAGCGCCCGCCGCCCAGCTCCGGCACCTGCCTTCTTTCGGTTTCTTGAACGACCCGATCAGGTTCCCGCCCAGCTTTGCGGTCAGGGAGTCAGTTGAAAACTGGCTACACCTCGACCGCAAAACGATAGAGACCAAAAGCTGGACGGATCGGTTGAGCGTCACGCGGCCAACGGAATAAATGGAGGGGACCCGGCGCGCAGCGCTGGGGGGTCAGCCGTTTATGCCGGATGGACGCTTGCCGAAGGGTAACGCCAGCCGAGCCGGGAGGCATCCAACCCGGTGGGTCAGCGTCGGCGTGCCTTGCCGGCTCGGAATCGCGACAGCGATTCGGAGCCGCCAGCTTCGGGGGCCGAGGAAAGGATGCGTCCGAGCGGAAGCGCATCCGTTCGGCTGGAGCCGTGGCAGACGGGGGCGAAGCCGAGAGGATGGTCGCGGACGCCGACGCATGACTTCCCGGTCGTGGCCGGAGCCGGAGTGGGTGGCGGTCAGAAAAGGTGACGGTGGCGGGTTTTTTGGCGAAGGAGGGAACGACGAAGCAAAAACCCGCCACGGTCGCCCGGTGGCGGGGCCAGAAACGATCTCCTGGGCTTTGCGGGATGTAGAGATGGTTTCTGGCGTGGAACGAGGATTGAGGGGCGCGAGGTGTGGAACTCGCTCGTAAAGATGGCACCGCCGCCGCCGGGCTCGATCCGCGGAGTGATTCCGCAGCAAGATTCTCCTACTGACGAAGTCCCCCGCTGCCCGAGAGATCTTTCACGATCTGGATGTAATCATGGAGCGGCTTGGAGGGATTGTCAGCGCGCCAGGCGACGGTCGATTCTCGGTGAAGCCGCGGGGAGAGCGGGGGAAAGACCACGGTCTCATGTGGCAGCCCGGTGATCTGCTCGGGCATTAACGCCACTCCCAATCCGTCGGCCACGAACCTCATCGCCATCGGTTCGGCATCAGCTTCCTGCAAAATCTTTCCGTTGAATCCTGCGGCCTGACAGGTCTCCAGGAGCCATTCCCGCGCTCCGGGATGGGTCTGCGCAGACATGCCGACGAAGAACTGTGGCGCAAGGTCCGCTGAGTTTCAGCTTTGCCTTCTTCGCGAGCGGATGCCGCTCCGAAAGGGCCACGAGCATCGTGTCGTGAGCCACGCCCTCGGAGAGCAATTCGTGGTTGGAGAACGCGGGGCGCAGACCCACAAAACCGAGGTCGATCTTGTGCGCGTCGAGCGCCTGGAACTGTTCGTCGCTGGTCATATCGAAAAGATTCAGCGCGACATCCGGGCAGAGCTTCCGGAAGGCTCCGAGGGTCGCCGGAAGAAGTTTGTAATGGACGTTCGCGACGTAGCCGATATTGAGGCTGGAGCTTTCGCCATGATTCATCCGCTGCACCGCAGCGACGCTCTCCGCGCATATCGCGAGCAGCTTTTTTGAGTCGAAAAGAAACCGGCGTCCCTCCTCGGTGAGCGTGACCCGGTTGGTTGCCCGGTCGAGCAGCCGCACGCCGATTTCGTCTTCGAGATTCCGCACCTGCCGGGTCAATGATGGCTGGGCAAGACGGAGCTTGGCGGCGGCTTTAGTAAAGCTCAACGCTTCGGCAACCGCGATGAAATAGCGGAGGTGGCGAAACTCCATTTCTCGAACCTTGGGGGAAGCAGAGCAGAAAGCTATCAGCAATGCGGGGCGACGTTGCCGCGAACCGCTGAAATTTCAGGGCGCGCATAGCCCGCGGCTATGAGCAAGGAGAGGGAGAGGTATTGGCCCCCTCGGGAGTGAGCCGCGATGATTTTGGCGCACCGACTGTAGGGATCGTCCCCGCCTGCGGTGCAACCAACGCAAAACAGATCCACTTCCCATGAAAAAACTATTGATGATGACGGCGATGAGCTGCGTGTTCGCCATGCCCACGATGACTGCTTTCGCATCTCAAATGCCCTCTTTTCTGCAAGTGGGGCATTGGTATGTCGCGCTCTACACCGGCGAGCCGCGCCGTCCGCTTCATTTCAAGGTGCTCGAGCGCGCCGGCGGAGCGTGGATCAAGATCGAACACCGCGACGGAGTCATGTGGCTGAACACCGATGCGGCGCTCCTCATCAAACCGGGCAACAAGGAGTAGCTAGTCCTCGAAACACTCTCGGCGTAAAACGCGCCGGATAACCAAAAACAAACAAATAACCAAATACAAATAAATGAAATCATCACTAACTCCATCTATCCTGTCACTCTCTGTCGTTCTCGGACTTGGCTTATCGGCGGCCTCCGCCGCCGATGAGACTCAGGCCGAGCTGAAGGCGCAAACCAAGATAACTCAAGCGGAAGCCTCCAAGACCGCGCTCGCCAAAGTTCCAAACGGCAAAATCAAATCCGAGGAACTCGAAAAAGAGAATGGCAAGCTCATCTATTCGTTCGACATCACCATGCCGAGTTCCAAGAGCATCACCGAAGTTCAGGTGGATGCCAAAACGGGGAAGATTGTTTCTACTCAGGTCGAGACACCCAAAGACCAAGCCAAAGAAGTAGCAGCCGACAAACTCGAAAAGAAGAAAAAGTAGGGTTATCAAAGCCGACGTTCTTGAGGTAGAGTTCATGGGCCTGATCGCCGCGTTTGACAGAGGCTTGGCCGAACTTGAGCATTGACATGCTCTCCGACACACAGCTTCGGCGGCGTGCCACCGATTGACCGAGGTCAACCACACGGTCACGCTACGGTCAACGCCTTTGAGAAAACTGCTCCTCAATTTGCAATCCGCTCGCGGCAATTTTTTCGCTCTTGCGTCCACGTCCGTTTTCCTTGGGTTGCCGTGCGCGGAAGCCCAGCGGATGATCGAGCCGCCGCCTGTCGGTGTGCTGAGGATGGATGGGGCGCGGATTCATCATCCTGTTGCCGATCCTCTGAGATTCGATCTGCGCGAGGGGATCGGGCCGGATGAGGCGGGCATGCTCGCGGTGATGCTCAATCCCACTCTGCGCGCTGCGCGCGACCGGCGCGGGCTGGCTCAGGCGCAACTGATCCAGGCGGGCATCCTTCCCAACCCGCAGATTTCCTATACCCGGGATTTCGTGACGGGTGGCAACACGGCAGGGACGGTCAACGCTTTCAGCTATGGCGCGGGCTGGGATGTGATGTCGCTCTTGCCGCTGCTGCCCAAGCGAACTGCGGCGCGTGCGAATGTCCGCTCTGTCGATCTCGATATCGCGTGGCAGGAATGGCAGATTGCACAGTCGGCGCGGACGGCGGTGTATCGCGTGGTGGCGCGCGAGGCGCAGTTGGCGCGAGCGCGGGAGGCGGATCTCGCGTTGCAGAAAAACGCGGGCACGTTGAAGAAAGCCGTCGAGGCACACCAGAAGACGGTGCTCGATCTCGCGGCGGCGGAAGCGACGAGCCAGGATGCGCACGCGGTCGCGTTGAATCTGGAACAGGATGTGGAGAAACAGCGTCTCGTCTTGAAAAAGACGATCGGCCTGGAGCCGCACGCGGAATTGCGTTTTCAAAGCGGGATTCGGCTGCCCTCGAGTCTGCACCCGCCCGCCGAAGCAGAGCTGGTCGCGGGTCTGGAGACTGGCCGGCTCGATTTGCTGGCGTTGCGTGAAGGTTACGCGAGCCAGGACGCGACCGTTCGCGCGGCGGTGCTCGCGCAATTTCCGAAAATCGCGCTCGGTTTTACCAAAATCAGCGACACCTCCGACGTCCACACCTCGGGCATCGCGATCACGGTGGACTTCCCGATTTTTGACCGCAACCAGGGCAACCTCGCGACCGAACGCGCGACCCGGCAGAGGCTCGTCGATGAATACCAAAACCGGCTTTTCGAGGCGCGGTCCGACATCGCGACCGCGCTCGCCGACATCGCGTCGCTCAATCGCCAGATCGCGGCGGCGGACGAGGCGTTGCCGTTGCTTGAACGTCTGGTGAGCACGGAGGAAACGGCTGTGAACGAAGGCAACGCCGACGTGCTCGGATTATATTTTGCCCGCAGCAATCTGCTGCAAAAACGCCTCCAGCTTCTCAAACTCAAAGAGCAACTCGTCGAGGCGCGGACCGCGCTGGAGATCGCGTCGGGCCGGTATCTGCCGGGAGCGCTGGTGCGAACGCATCCCAAGCCATGAAAAAAGTCGTCTGGTTCGTCGTCATCGCATTGCTCGTAGGTGGAGCGGTCTGGTGGTTCATGCACCGCGGCTCCGGTTCGGCGAGTGCGTCCTCAGCCAGCGCGCCGGGCGACGCAACGAGCGCGAGTTTGGCGCACGTTCAGACCGCGAAGGTCGGGCGCAAAGCGATCACGGAGACACTCACGGCCTATGGCAGCATTGTCGCGCAGCCGGGCAAGACGCACGCGGTCGCGGTCGCGTTTGAAACTCGCGTGCGGCATATCCTCGTCGCGCCCGGCCAGTCGGTGACCGCCGGCGATTCGTTGATCGAGATCGAGCCGAGCGCCGCGGCGCAGTTGCAGCTTCAGCAGGCGAAGATCGCGGCCGAAGCGGCACGAAAGGAACTCAAGCAAGTCGGGGAGCGTTTCAATTTGAAACTCGCCACGAATCAGGATCTCGGCACGGCGCAGAAAACCGCGAGCGATGCGGAGTCGCAGCTCGCGAGCTTGCAAAAACAAGGCGTTGGAACGGACAACCGGATTCATTCCGATGTCGCCGGAGTCGTGGCCAAAGTCGATGTGCAGGACGGGCAGTTGGTCGCGGCGGGAAGTCCGCTCGTGGAAATCGTCGCCGAGGATGAGATCGAAGTGAAACTCGGCGTCGAGGCCGAGGATTTGGCGCTGCTCGCGCCGGGACAGCCCATCGCGCTCTTTCCCGTGAACGATCCGGCGGCGGGCAAAATCGCCGGCTCGGTGCGGCTGCTCACCCGGCGCGTCGATCCCGCCACGCGACTCGTTGATATTTACGTTTCGCTGCCCACGGGGACGAAGCT
>NZ_JBDUCX010000282.1:0-8013 GCF_040003245.1 Chthoniobacter sp. | reverse complement strand
AGACGACCGTCACCGACATCGAAATGTTCCGCAAGCTCCTCGACGAGGCGCGCGCTGGTGACAACGTCGGCCTGCTGCTCCGCGGCACGAAGAAAGACGACGTCGAGCGTGGCATGGTCATCGCCAAGCCCGGCTCTATCAAGCCGCACACCAAGTTCAAGGCGGAAATCTACGTTCTGTCGAAGGAAGAGGGCGGCCGTCACACGCCGTTCTTCACCAACTATCGCCCGCAATTCTATTTCCGCACCACGGACGTGACCGGCTCGGTCAAGCTCGCGGAAGGCGTCGAAATGGTTATGCCTGGCGACAACGTCTCGATCGAAGTCGAGCTCATCACCCCGGTCGCCATGGAAAAGACCATGCGCTTCGCCGTCCGCGAAGGCGGCAAGACCGTCGGTGCGGGCCGTATCTCCGAGATCATCGACGCGCCCAAGTAAATAGCTTGCTGAATTTCGCGCGGAGCGGATGCTCTCATCCGCTCCGCGCTTTTCAGCGGAAAACAAACGGCAGTAGCTCAACTGGTAGAGCAGCGGTCTCCAAAACCGCCGGTTGGGGGTTCGATTCCCTCCTGCCGTGCTCCGCACCACTTCCGATTTAGCATTTAGGATTTAGCATTTTGCTCCGCACCTGTTTCCACTCGCGCGCGTTCCCAAATGATAAATGCTAAATCTTAAATCCTAAATTTTTCATGTCCCTGCTCGGATCCAAATCCTTCATTACCGAAGTCAAAGTCGAACTCCAGAAAGCTTCCTGGCCTTGGGAGCCGAAGGAAAAGGGCATGAAGAAGTACAAGGAGCTGGTCGACTCGACGATGATCGTCGTCATCGCCATGCTTCTCCTCAGCGGCTACATCGCCGGCTGGGAATTCATTTTGCAAACCGTCGTTGGTTTCATCACCAGGACCGCCCGCTAACGCCATGACCGAAGAAGAAAAACGCACCCAGTGGTTTGCCGTCCAGGTCCTCGCCGGGCAGGAAAACAAGGTCCTCGACAACCTCACCAAGCGCATCAAGACCGAGGAGATGGTCGATTTCGTCTACGACGTGATCGTTCCCACCGAGCGCGTGTCCGAGGTCAAGCGCGGCAAGAAAACTGAGACCGTCCGCAAGCTCATGCCCGGCTACGTGCTGGTCAACATGTGGCTCCTCGACGAGAACCGCCAGCCCGTCGATCGCACCTGGTATTTCATCCGCGAAACCACCGGCGTGATCGGTTTTGCCGGCAACAAGGAAAAGCCCATCCCCATGCGCCCCTCCGAGGTCGAGGCCGTCCTCGCCCAAGTGCGCGGCACCGAGGAAAAGGCCAAGCCGAAGATCGAGTTCAGCGTCGGCGAAGTCGTCAAGGTTTCCGATGGCGCTTTCCAGAACCAGAGCGGCACCGTCACCGAGATCGACCCCGAGCGCGGCAAGATCCGCGTCAGCATTTCCATCTTCGGTCGCGAAGCGATCGCCGAACTTGAATACTGGCAGATCGAAAGAGCCTGAGTTCCCTCCCTTCCACACTTTAAATTCAACTACCTACCTCCTAGCAAATGGCTAAAGAAATCGTCGGACAAATCAAACTGCAAATCCCGGCCGGACAGGCCAACCCCGCGCCGCCCGTCGGCCCCGCGCTCGGTCAGCAGGGTGTCAACATCATGGCCTTCTGCAAGGAGTTCAACGCCGCTACGCAGAAGCAGGCCGGCGACATCCTTCCGGTCGTCATCACCGTCTACAAGGACAAGAGCTTCACCTTCATCACCAAGAGCCCGCCCGCGTCGATCTTGATCAAGAAGGCCGCCAACATCGCTTCCGGTTCCAAGGAGCCGAACAAGCAGAAGGTCGGCAAGCTCAGCAAGAAGCAGGTCCAGGACATCGTGAAGATCAAGATGAAGGATCTCAACGCCCGCGACGAGGCCGCCGCCTACCGCATCATCGCCGGCACCGCGCGCCAGATGGGCGTCGAAGTCGAGCCGCAGGGCTAGCCACCGCCGCGTGGCTCGATATCAGCCGCGCAGCCAAAAACTTTAAAGACCGGCCATCGCAAGGTGGCCGGTTTTTCTATTGCCGTGCGATTGTAGCCGGGGCCACTGGAAGCGGATTCGTTTCCGGAGAGATGACCACGAATGGCGCCCGAATTCGCCGTTGCGCGTCATTCCCCGAAGTCGGTGTCATCCGCTCCTATTCTAAAATCCCTATTCTCCTCTCCTCCCGCTGCGCCTCTGCGTTGAAATCACTCAGCCTTCCGATCGGCCACCAAACGGTCAATCTCCGGATCGAGCATCATCCGCAGCATCTCCTGCAACTCCGGATCCATGAACTCGAAATCATCCGGGATCTCCAGTACATCGATGGGCGGCAACTCCAGCCCCTCGAATCGCATCGCGATCCAGCGCTTGTGTGCCTGCTCCATGGCGAACACGACATCCGCCCACTGCAGGTCCGCCTCGCTCACGCGCCGGTTCGCCTCCGCGCGCACGCCTGCCGAGCGCACCTCCACCCGCGGATCGTTGCGGTAAATCCGCTCGGCCGTCGCGCTGCGCTGTTTGTTCATCGCGCAGACGAAGAGGATCTTCAGGCGTGGGTTGATCATTCGAGAAATAGGGATAGCAACAAACGTCGCGCCATGCCCGAGAATCCTACCGATACCATCCGCCAGACGCTCGATTCCGTTTACCGCGCGGAGTCGGGGCGGATTCTCGCCACGCTCATCCGGCTGCTCGGTGATTTCGATCTCGCCGAGGATGCGATGCAGGATGCCTTCGCTGTGGCGCTCGATCGATGGGCGAAGGACGGCGTGCCCGCCAAACCTCGCGCGTGGCTGGTCTCCACGGCGCGCCACAAGGCCATCGACGCCTTGCGCCGTCGCGCCCGATTCGATGCGTCGCAGGAGGAGATCGCCGACCAGCTAGAAACTTCGTCCGGCGCGGCCACCATTCTGGATGACGAGAGCGTGGAGGATGACCGTCTGCGCCTGATCTTCACCTGCTGCCATCCGACGCTCGCCCCGGAAGCCCGCGTGGCCCTGACCTTGCGGGAAGTGTGCGGTCTCACGACGGAGGAAATCGCGCGGGCCTTCCTCACCACGCCGCCCACGCTCGCGCAGCGCATCGTGCGCGCCAAGACGAAGATCCGGGAGGCCCGCATCCCGTATCAAGTGCCGCCGCCCGCCGAATTGCCGGAGCGCCTGGCCGCCGTGCTGCATGTCATCTATCTCGTCTTCAATGAAGGCTACTCCGCCTCCTCCGGGGCGACGCTGACTCGCGCAGATCTCTCCGGTGAGGCCATTCGGTTGGGGCGGCTGGCGAACGCGTTGTTGCCGGAGCCGGAGGTCACCGGCCTGCTCGCTCTCATGCTGTTGCAGGAATCGCGTCGCGCGGCCAGAACCTCACCGACGGGCGAGTTGATCCTGTTGGAAAATCAGGACCGTGCGCAGTGGAACCGGGAATACATCGTGGAAGGCGTCGCACTCGTGGAGCGGGCGCTCCTGTCCCGGCGCTTCGGCCCCTACACCCTGCAGGCGGCCATCGCCGCGGTGCACGCCGAGGCACCTACCGCCGCCGCGACAGACTGGCCGCAAATCGTGGCGCTCTACAGCGTCCTGGCCCGGGCTGAACCCTCACCCGTGGTCGAACTGAATCGGGCCGTGGCGGTAGCCATGTGCGACGGCTCACAGGCCGGCCTCACGCTCATCGACGCCCTCCTTGCCCGCGGCGAACTGGCCCAATACCATCTCGCGCATTCCGCGCGGGCGGAGATGTGCCGCCGCCTCGGCCGGGCCGCCGAGGCCCGGGTTTCCTACGAAAAGGCGCTGTCGTTCACCCAGCAGGAGCCGGAACGTCGCTTCCTCGAAAACCGCCTTCGGGAGCTGGGTTGAAATAATCTTTGCGGAGCTGTCGAATTCCGCAAACCCCGGACGACTAGCTGTCGAAGGGTCATTCCAAACGAGCGGCCCACCACCAACCAATCAACCGACAAAACCGACCAATATGAAATACATGATGATCGTGAAGCTCGACGGAAACTCCGAAGACGCTCGCCAGTACGAAGCCGGGACGCCGCCGCCCGAGGACTTCCAGCAAGCCATCGGCAAACTCATTGAAAAGATGCTGCAATCCGGCGTCCTCGTCGGCACCGGAGGACTGCGCCCCTTGGCCGATGGCGCGCGCATCCAGGTCTCGGGAGGCAAGTTGAGCGTGACCGACGGGCCCTACATCGAGTCCAAGGAAATCATCGGCGGCTACGCCATCCTCGACGTCGGTTCCAAAAAAGAGGCCCTCCAATGGAGCGAAGAGTTCATGCAGATTCACATCGATCTCCTCGGCTCGTCCTGGGTCGGCGAATTGGAAATCCGCCAGATGTCCGATCCCGAGGGCGGCTGCAAATTCGCCGAGCAGTAACCGCACGCCTCATTCATCCAACAAACAGCAAAGACGAATATGAGATACATGATGATCGTGAAACTCACGCCGGAATCCGAAACGGGTCGTGACTATGAAGCCGGCAAGCCGCCAACGCCGGAGCTTTTGGCCGCCATGGCGAAGCTGCAGGAAGATCCCGCCATGGCACGCGCGTTGCTCGGGACCGGAGAGCTTCGCCCCATGGGGAGGGGCGCCCGCGTGAGGGCATCGAAGGGCAAGCTCACCGTGATCGACGGGCCCTTCATCGAAACGAAGGAAGTGATTGGCGGTTACGCCATCCTCGAGGCGAAGTCGAAGGAGGAAGCGCTCCAGATGGGGCAGGGCTACATGCAACTGCATGTGAATGTCCTCGGCCCATCGTACGAGGCGGAACTGGAAATCCGCGAGATGGCCGACGTGCCGGCTTGCGGTGCAGGAGCGGCAAAAAATCAACCCTGAAAATCCAACCCCACCTATATCCCGAAAGGAATCCACGACTATGAAATACATCTGCCTCGGCTACATCGAGCCGAACAAATTCGAGTCCCTCTCCGACAGCGATCGCAACGCGATGCTCGACGAGTGCTTCCACTACGACGACGTGCTCCGCCAGAACGGCCACTTCGCCGGTGGCGAAGCCCTCCAGGGCCCCACCACCGCCGCGACCTTGCGCTGGCAAAATGGCCAGGTCGCCGTGACGGACGGCCCCTACGCCGAGACGAAAGAACAAATCGGCGGCATCCTCATCCTCGAGGCCCGCGACCTGAATCACGCCATCCAGTTGATGTCGCAACATCCCGGCGTCAAAGCCGGGCCATTCGAAATCCGCCCCGCCGCCGACCTGAGCGACCTGGTCCGCGAAAGCGAGCAGCGGCGCGCGCAGGAGAAATAAGGATCGAGCTTCGGGTTCCATCCCCGTCCCATCACGCGCGCGGCAGCTCCGAGCGCCGGCTCAGCCGTCGCCCGCGCCGCCATCCCGCCTCCCTCGCGCTTGCATCCCCTGCGCCTTCCTGCACACTTCCGCGCGGCCTATGAATGACGACCTTCCCCCGGCTCTCGCGCACCTCCTCGAAGGCGAACTCGCTCCCGGCGAACGCCTCCTCTGGCGGGGCCAGCCCTCGCTCCTCCACCAGATTCACTTCCGCATCGTCCTCATCCTCTGCGCCCTGCTGGCCTTGGTCGCCGTCGGGGGCCCTATCTGGATCGCGCACTCTACGGCTTTTCGCGAACTCTCCCGCCTCAGCGTGATTTCTGCCACCCCGCTCAAGTGGTTCACGGGCGTGGTTCTCCTTTCCGCCGCCTTCATCCCGCTGGTTCTGTGGTGGGTCGTCCGCCACACCGTCTACGCTATCACCGACCGCCGTGCCATCCTCATTGCCGAGGCGCTCCTCCGTCGGCGAGTCCAATCCTTCACCGGCGAACAACTCGTCCGCGTCGTCCGCCATGAAAGCCACCAGGGCCGCGGCGATATTCTCTTCGAGCGCCGCGTCGGCTTCCTCGGCCTCACCGATGCCAAAGCCGTCGAGGAACTGCTGCGACAGAGTTATCAGGCGAGCCGCCTGGCTTAAGCGCTGAACCCGCCGTCGATCATTAAGTTCGCCCCGGTGATGTAGCCCGCTTCGGGACCCGCGAGATAAGCGACGAAGCTGGCAATTTCATCCACATGCCCATACCGGGGCAGTGCCATCAGTTTCTTCATGACTTCGGCAAATTCGCCCGTCGCGGGATTGAGATCGGTATCCACCGGTCCGGGTTGCACGTTGTTGATCGTGATCCCGCGCGGCCCGAGGTCGCGCGAAATCCCCTGCACCAGCCCTTGCAGTGCGGACTTGCTCATTGCGTAAACTGAGCCTCCGACGAAAGGCATGCGCTCCGCATTGGTGCTGCCGATGTTGATGATCCGTCCGCCTTCCTTCATGTGCTTCACCGCCGCCTGCGTGGCGACGAAAACGGCGCGCACGTTGACCGCGAAAATCCGGTCGAAATCCGCCAGCTTGAAATCGTCAATGGGCGCCATCACTGCGATGCCCGCATTGTTTACCAGGATATCGAGCCCCCCGAGATCGACCGCTGCGCGCTCCACCGCCGCGACCACCGCCTCCGGATCCGCGCTATCCGCCTGAATCGCCACCGCCTTCACGCCGAGCGCCTCCGCCTCCTTCGCCACCGCCCACGCCCGCTCCGGCGAACTGGAATAAGTGAGCGCCACGTCGGCGCCTTCGCTGGCCAGCCGCTTGACGATGGCCGCCCCGATCCCGCGACTGCCCCCGGTGACCAACGCGCGTTTGCTTTTGAGTGATTGGTTCATAATGGTGTGTGGATACCCGGCGCGACGAGACACGGTGAAACCTCCCGCTGGGAGTTCCGCGTTACGCCGTGCGAATGTCTTCGTGTCATGCCCTTTGCCAGCGCAGCTCACAAGCATGGACTTGGCATGGCGGGGGATACCGGGCGGGACGGTGCTGCTTCGTCGGCGGGCCAATCTCTCCTCAAAGAGCGGTCGACGCCTTGCCACACCCGTCTGTCATTGTGGAAAAACCCTGACAGAGTGCGGCAGATGAACCTCTTCCAACGACACCATCTCGACCGCTTGCGCGTCGGCTCGATTCGTTTTTCCCAGGTTCTCTTTCTGGCCGGTCGCGACTTTTTCCGCGATAATGGCAGCAGTTGGGCCGCGGCCATCGCCTACTACAGCCTTCTTTCGCTCTTTCCGCTTTTGCTCGCCGCCGGCTCCATCGCGGCGTGGTTCGTGGAGCCTGCCTGGGCGGTCCATCAGGCGACAAATTACCTGGGCGATCTCCTGCCCGCGGGGACCGGCGCGATCGAGCGGATCGTCAAGCAAACCCTCGCCGATGAACGCGGCGCAGGACTCTTTTTCATCGTGCCGTTGCTCTGGACGGGCTCCCTCGTGTTCGATGCCATTACCAAGGCGCTCAACGTCGCTTTCGCCGCGGAAGAGAACTACGGCCTTTGGAAAAGAGCGTGGATGCGCTTGCTCATGCTATTGACCATTGGAGGCGTATTTTTGATTGCCCTCGCATCCTCATCTCTCTTGCGAATCCTCCAGTCTACGCTCGGCGTTTTGCCCGGTGGGCGAGACTTGCTCTTTCCGTTTCTCGTCCATCTTCTCCCTCCGGCGTTCATCTTCGCCGCGTTCCTGCTGTCCTACCGGTTTGTTCCACGCCGCCATCCCGATTGGCGGGCGGCTGTGCTCGGCGCCGGAGTCGCCCTTTTGCTCGTGGTCGCCGCCAGGCCGCTCTTCCTCGGCTACGTTCACCAGATCGCGCGTTACAATTTCATCTACGGCTCGCTCGCCGGCATCATCGTCCTGATCCTCTGGATTTGGGTCGTGGCGATGATCGGCCTGTTCGGTGGTCAAGTGGCCGCGCATAGTCAAGCCATCTTGATCGATGACCAGCCTTTGCAGGAGGCGGGCAGGCAACACCCTCAACACCGCGACTTAACTTAATGGAAACGAGGCCAGTTCCGGGCAATTCCCGGTTTGTCCTTCGGTGCGGAGCGATCATACTATCCCAGTCTGAAAGGCCGTCTTTCATGTTCGCGGCCGAATCCCCCCGCAGCCTATGACTATCTCCATCAAATCCTGGGTTCTTGCGTTCGCGGTGACTTTCGCG
>NZ_JBDUCX010000281.1:0-8095 GCF_040003245.1 Chthoniobacter sp. | reverse complement strand
AAGCTGAAGAACCCCAAGCTCGTCGTCACGGCACTGCCGCCCATGAGCGACCTGCAGCAGACCCGGCTCTTCCGGCTCATGGAAGCGTACGTGAACGGCCTGGAGCGTCAGGACTTCGTGCCCTCGCCCGGGATGCAGTGCGCGGGTTGCGAGTTCTTCAACGAATGCCGCGCATGGTCCTGACGGCTAAAAAAAGAAAACCCGGAAGCCAGCCGGCCCTGCCTCATCCACGAGTGCGGGGCCGGCTGCTGCCCATGAAAGGAACCCTATGAAACGATTCATCATCCCGTTTTCCGTCGGCTTCATCGCCGCGGTCCTGGTGCTCGCCAGAATTTGGTGGCCCACCGATACCAAGGTTGGGTCCGCGCATGGCGGGCCACTCTCACCGCCACCCGAGCTGGTGCCCTTCCGCACCCCCGGCGGCATCCTGCACACCAACGGCTTCATCAAGACCGAGACCCTAACCAAAGAGTCCGGTTCGTGGCGCGGCACGACCAGCTCCTCCATCCGGCTCAACGCCACCTACCGCTACCAGATCGTGCTGCGGAACCGCTGGAACATATACCTGGATGAAGGACGCGGCATCGCCTTCGTGATCGCGCCCCCTTTCCAGGCCCAGCTCCCCGTCGCCGTCGATTCCCGGAGCGTCTACGAATGGACCGAGTCGGGTTGGGGCCGCTTCGACAAGTGGGATCAACTGGAGGCCCTGCACCGGGAGGTCTCACCTTTCCTGGAGAGACAGGCCATGAGCACTGGCTACGTGGAGGTGGCGCGCGGCCAGGCGCGCATCACCGTGGAAGAATTCGTCGCGGACTGGTTGCTCAAGAGCAAAGGCTGGCCTGTGCGCGGTGAACGGTTCGTGAAAGTGTATTTCGCGGACGAACCCGACATCCCATTTCCGGAGAAGAGAGGACTGAAGGATTTCCTGCCGTGAGTGAGCCAGTTTCCCAGGCCTCAAAGCCCAGGGAAGAATTTGGTCACACTGACCTTCAACGCGTCTGCAATCCTCAACAAACCGTCCACGGAAATCGTCTTCTCGCCGCGCTCGACCTCTCCGATGTAGTTCGGATGCAGGTCGGCCTTTTCGGCGAGTTTCTCTTGCGAGAGCGTGGCGGCCTTCCGTGATTCACGAATGGCGTCGCCAATAATCTTCCGGTGTTTCGGGCGCGCTGGCACATTTCTTACCGCACCAGCCCCAGAAGCGATCGACCACAGTCTATAGCTTGCATTTTAGCTTGCTGACCCTTCACATGCGGCAGTTTACTCATCTCCGTGGATCGGATTTTTCACTCGTCCGCGGACAAGCAGCAAACCCTGCCAATTCTGCCGGGTCGCCAAGCGCCCAAATTCACTTCAAACCCAACGATTCCGTAGATCGTTTCCACCTCAACTTCCACTCATGAAATCTCTTCTCATCATCACGGCGGTTCTGATGTCAACGGTCGCAACATGGGCGAAGGAGCTCATCACGAACGGTCTGCTGTTATACCGGGAACCGCCTGGGCAGTACGTCGAGGCTCTGCGCTATTTCTCGTTTACCCAAGGGGCAAGCGATTCAGTGGCCATCCTTGTGACCGGCAAGCCAGTGAGAGTGTGGAATTCGGGGATCATCGCTGTGCTCCAATATCCTCCGGCCAATGTGACGTCAGTGTCGCCGGAAAATGCCTCGCTCATGGTTCGCCAGGCGCGGGGAATGGCCGCTCGCCTTCCCGATTACGCCTCTCAGATCAACGTCGTCGTCGAAAAATGGCAAAACGCGGAGAGTTTTGCTACTGCTGCTGCGCGGCAGATCGCTCTGAAAAATGCCCACGCATCAAGTGTGACGCTTCTGGTTGGGAGTGTTCGGTATAACGCGGCCACGCTTAGTGCGGTTGGCCAAGATGACGTGACAATCATGCACGCCAATGGAGTCGCTAAGATTCCGATCGACGCGCTCAGCAAGGATCAAATCGTAGCGCTTAACAAGACGTCGACGACAGAAAAGGTTGATCCGGACACATTGGAAAAACGACAGATCGCTAAGAACTCTTCGTCGGACAATCAGCAAAAATCGGGCCAAACCGTGGCGTCGGTGCCGAGCAACCAGGACCTGGTGACGGAGGACCAGCCCTCGCCCCCACCCGCTTCGACACCCAATCAGACAGTAACCAGCATCCCCGCTGCTGCTATCCCGCATACCGTTCCTTGTTCCATTACGATTCGAGCACTACGAGATGAAATCTACGCACGGACCAAACAGCCTTATTCTGAATCCGATACATCGGTAACGTTTTTGTACGACGAGTCGGCCAATGTTTTCGAGCGGCGGATATTTATCGCGGAGAAAACTGATGACGGAATACGATTCCTCTTTTACGTCAAAAATGGTAATCCAACGGGTTGGACGTCTATATCAGTGATGCACGACGTCCTGAATTCTAGTTTCTTCACTGAAACCGAATCAAAGGGTCTATCGTCCATCGTCGATAACATTGGCACTCCATCAGTCTCACAATGCGGCCGCTTCTATGTCGGCGGAGCTTCATCTGAGATGGATGTGTATAACCACGGCAAAATAATCACTCTTACGCTTCGTCAGACAGACCGCTAGTAACTTTGATTCGGCAAATCGTGAAAGGCCAGCCCTCACCGGCTGGCCTTTTTGCATTCAACCCACAAACACCAACCAGAAAGGAAATCCCATGGAGCAAATCACGCTCTTCTATCGGCAAGGCTCGGCTGACAAACAGTATCAGGCGAGCATCCAACCCAAGGACGGCGGCTACGTCGTCTTGTTTCAATTCGGTCGGCGCGGCAGCGCGCTGCAATCCGGCACCAAAACTCAGGCGCCGGTCCCCTACGATCAGGCCAAGAGGATCTACGACCAACTCGTGGCCAGCAAGGTCGTCAAGGGCTACTCGCCCGGCGAAGACGGCACGCCCTACCAGCAGACCGACAAGGCCAACCAAGCCACCGGCATCCATTGCCAGTTGCTCAACCCGGTCGAGGACGACCAGGTGGAAAAGCTCATCGCCGATCCGGCCTGGTGGCTCCAACCCAAGCATGACGGTCGTCGCCTGCTGATCCGCAAGATGGGCGCCACGATCACCGGCATCAACCGACTCGGGCTGGCCATCGCGCTTCCCCAGTCGCTCGTCGATGAAGCCGTCGCCTGGCCGAGATGCTGGAGGCTGAAGGAAGCCCGGTCGTTCTGCTGCTCGCCGAAGAAATTTTCGGTCGCGAGCAGAACAACCCTGCCAGCCTCCTCGGCATCGCCCACGCTCTCGACGATGTGCTCTCCAACTGGCCAGACGGCGCACGCGGTTTTCTGATCACGGATGCGCTCGATGGGGCAATCAGACAAGGCACTCGCCACGGCTCTCGGCCGGCTGAGTCGAGACAAGTCGAAGTTGGTTCGATTCAACCTCGCCCGTGTGCTGGCGGCGTTGGAAAAGCCAGCGCCAGCTTTGATGTGGAGCTTGATCGACGACTTCATCCAGAAAGAGAGCCGCTTTTCGGTTCTCGATGCGGGGCTGAGCGCGATGGACTGGCTCTGGGCTGAATCAGAAGCCGTGATGGATCGCGTTCGCCGAATCACGAAGCGAGCAGCAAAGGCCCATCCGGAGCACGATATTCATCAAACGCTTGCCGCCACACATCTGTTCCAATTTCTCCGAACCGGACGTTCAGAATGCGAAACCTACATCGCCGCATTGATTCAAGCGTGCGATACGCCGCTCGCGGTTCATGCGCTGTTACCACAGCTTCATGCTCTGCGGAAGGGCGGGTGGCTGACCTTCAGCGCTGATTCAGTGCGCGCACGAGCATGGCAGTTCCTTTCGCGCTTCCTGACCACGAGCCTTGGGAAACTAAAGCAGCATCGCGAGGCTTGGCAGGCGCTTCATGAAAAAAGGACACCAAGCGCCGATGAAGCGAAGCCTGTGCAGGAGAAAATAAACAACGCATCTCGAGTTGTGGATGGCATCAATATGCAGCTCTTCTTCACCAGTGGTGCCCATTCGGACAGTAATGAACCGAAGCTCGATACCACTCAGACGCGGCAGTTCTGGTTGGAATCCGAACCGCTTCTTCGAGCACTCGCAAGGGAAATACATCCGCACACCGCCTACCATCTAATCGAGACGTTTGAGTATCTCCTTCCGTATGCTCCACGCGAAATCTTCCTCCTCGCGGCGCAGAGCATCCGCAGCGCTTCCGTCGCAGGTTTTCAGAACGAATCCCTCGCCACTGGGGAAGTGGTGAAGCTTGTTCAGCGAGTGTTAGCTGATCACCGTGACATTTTCCAATCCGCCGGTGGGCAAGAGTCGGAATGTCTCGGAGCGCTTCTCGAAGTGCTCGACCTGTTTGTCGAAGCCGGTTGGCCGCAAGCGCGCCAGCTCACCCATCGACTCGAAGAGATCTACCGCTGAAGCCCGCCTACGGCTTCACGATGCGCTTGATGCCATCGGCGAGCGCGACCTTGAAACCATAAAGGCACTCGACGGTGACAAAGACGCGGTTGCTCTGCGTCTCCGTGTAGCGCAGGTAGCCGAAGGTGAGGCCGGTCTCGGGGTCGGTGACGGCACCGGCTTCATCGTATTCCGCGGCGGGCACGAGGTAGCGCATGACGACTGCGAGGCCGCTCGGGTGAGCCGCGAAGCCGACGAGCTTTTCGCCGTTCTCTGGCAGAATGACGGTCTCGTGCAGAATGACGGTTTCGTGCAGATCGAAGCCGGCCAAGCGGCGGATCATCGCGTCCATGATGCTGGGCTGGACCACCTGCGGAACGAAGCCCTTCGCGACGACATCATCGCCGAGCAGGTTCGTGTAGTAGGCGCCATCGAGCGCCTGGCTGCGATCCGTGACGGGCATCTTGACCTCGCTGCACGCCTCGCGGATCGGGCGAGAAATTGGTGGAGAAGGGGAGAAGGCGCGGATCGGCGCGAGCGCGGCCAACCGCCAGGGCCACGCCGCACACGCGACGTAAAGCACGCTCACCAAAAGTGGGACATTGCCCACGTCACATGCACAGGGATGAAATCTCGCAAAACCGCGTAAGAGACGCGTTTATAATGCTTTGTGACTCACGGAAGCGTCTCGATGGGTGTTTTTAGCCTCGAAAAAAGTGTAAAGCGCAAAACAGCTTCCTCATAAGAAAAGGGTGAAGGTCGCCTCACCCAAGTGCCGATCGAACAGTCGTAATAGATTTCCTTTCGCTCACTTGCTACGGACTACAACGCGCTCAGCTTCACTTCAACCACACGGCGAGGCGCACCCGCAGGTCATCCAGCAGCACAGTCGGCAATGGCACGGCGGATATGCGGCGACTGCTATCGTCCGGGGCGTCGGAGGCTTCCCATTCCTCGGCATGATCTGCACTAAAGTCCCCGCCGGTGAGCACCTCAAATGTCTGGGCACGAAGACGCAGTTCCTCGAACATGCGTTCATCATAGGTGCCGGCCAGGTAGGGAAGGCCGACTTCGAGAAATACCGTCTGACCAAGGGCAGTAAGGTCGCGTTCGCGGAAGGTCTTGCTGCCGATACGGTCGATGCGGCCCGTGCGCTGCTCAACGAGAGCGGGATTCCATGCAAGATCGTAGTGAACGACATGACGGCAATGCCGATGAAGATCTATGCCTTCTTGGCCGACCTGGGTGCAGATAAGGATGTCTGGCGAGAGCGGTGTGTTGAAGGCCGTGAAAATTCGCGTGCGCGTCTCGGCGGCGCTGCCGGTGCCGGTAACGAGCGTGACTGGAGCGCCTGTGTCGGCACGCAGACGCGTGGCTTGATAAAGGCTGCCTCGGCGAGTGCTCGCATCGTTCACATGACCGCTCGCACCACGCAGGTCTTCGAGAAAGGCGACGCAACGGTCAGCCATACTCTCTTGCTGGTGCGGCAGCGGCTCATGGAACTTTTCGGCGAGCAGTTCGCCCCAGCTTTCCGCTGCACGCTCGGCACGGCCCGGCAGCAGGCGCAGCAGCACCGTATCGCGCAGAACGGTGCGGCGCAGTGCCTGCATCACCAGCAGTCGCGTCGTGAAGTCGAGAGACGCATCGTCGTCGAGCGTGAGTTGCCACAGCAGTTGATGCAGCTTCGCGCAAGCAGCAGGTGCCTGTTCAGGATCACGGCCAAGCCAGAGCGATGGCGCGAGCGCATAAGCATCGAGCACGGCGACCTGCTTCGCTTTGCGCGCATTCTGGCGCGTGGCGCGAAGTTTGGAGGCAAGCGATTGCACGGCGGTGTCCTGCGGCTCCGGGCCAAGACGATAGACGGTGTGAACGCCGCGCTCATCGAAACGTGCCGTCTCGCCGCCCTTCTCCTCGTCACTGGCGAAGGCATCGAGGCCATACGGATGCGTGATCCACGACTCTTCTGCGAGCACAAGCAGGTGCTCATGCAAGCGGTGCTGTGCCAGCAAGCGCAACGCGATGAGATGCTCCGTGGCACGATGCACAAAGACGCGATCCACACGCTCCGCAGCAAGATCGACACGACAGCGCAACGCCAAACGTGCGAGCGCCGGCAGTTCCGAATCTTCGATGCGCAGTTCATCCGCCGTCAGAGGCATCGCTGAACCAAAAGCTTTCGCCGCCGACCACAGCACTCGATCCAGTCCCAGCGTCACGAGGTCGCGATCACGTCCCGTGAGTCGCGTGTGCAGCGAGCGCAATGCTTCTTCACCGCCCAGGCAGCGACGGGCGCGGGCAGCCAGTTCGCGCTTCACCTGACCACGCAAGATGGTGTGCAAGCGCTCCGCCGTATGCACGCGGGTGCAGAAGATGAGAACCTTTTCGCCAGCGTGCCAGCATTGCATGGCGAAGGCCGCCAGCGCCTTCACCTTCGGATGTTGCGGATCATCCTGCTCTCGCACCAGCCCGCGCAGCATCTTCAAGTAACGCTGGCCTTCCTGCGAACCACGCAGCAGGCGCTCCAGTTCCCGGCCCTCCTGGCTGGCATGAAGCGTGGAGTAGCATCCGGTCAGGTTTGCGCCCAGCGATGACTTGCCCTTGCCCTCCTTCATCAGCGAGACGCAGAGCATCAGCAGATAGAGCGGCAGTTCTGCATCGCCCGTGGCATCCAAACCGGGAGCCGCGTGCAGCACATGCCGATCGGGCCGTGCGCTGCGCTCCTGCGCTGCGGCGGTAAACTCGCTGCCTGCCAGCACCCACCGATGGTTTGTCGTTCGACGATGCCGGATGACGACGCGACCCTGAGCTTTCGATAGCTGCCCATTCGCGGCAAACAGATCTAGTGCCACCTGCATGAAGGGCTGCATGTCCGGGTGCAGTGCTGCCGTGTCATCGGTGGTGCGAGTTTGCTTTTCGATCTGCCGCCATGCCGCTTCAAGTTGTTCCGTGCTCACGCTCCGCGGCAATCCGGCCCATTTGCGGCTGAACGCCTGGCTTGCGGTCTCCGATGCAACCAGCGCTGGCTTTAATCTGTGCTCGCGATGTTCACGCAGCGCCTGCTGCCGTTGCTTCGATGCGGCCTTGGTACCGCAAGGTTCCAGCGTGTCTGCAACGGCGAGCACATCGAGCATTTCTTTGGTCGCAAGCTGGAAGGGCGTGGCCGTGAGCAGCAAGAGTCGCCGCGCAATCGGGCACAGGTGTTCCTTCACTTCGGCAAAACCATTTGCGCCATTCTTCCAGTGATGCGCCTCATCCACGATTATCAGCGGCAGCGCACGCTTGAGGCTCTGAAGGCAGAGAAGGCGATAGAGCGCGTTGAGCTTCTTCTCCACCTCGGCGAAGCCCGTATCGCGATCTCGGCGATACGGTTCGGACAATTCGCGGCATATCTTCTGCAAGACCGACAACTCCTCGCAATCAGTGAGTAGGTTCCGCATCGTCTCGAAGTCGAACGGCAGAAGCTCTGCTTCTTCCGCGGTGAAATTTTCCAACTCACGCGAGTCACGCGGCCAGTCATCGGGCGCACCTTTCAGCAGGCGTTCGCGAGCATCATGGCGAAAGCCCGGCCCCCAGTGACGGAACAGCGCGGCGAGCAGCAGGCGGCGCTTGAGCTGATAGTTCTCCAGTTTGCCACCGCGGAACACGCTGAGCTTGGCGATGATGATTTGGGTTTGTTTGCCCGGCTTGCGCAGCTCCGCCACGAGTTC
>NZ_JBDUCX010000280.1:0-8101 GCF_040003245.1 Chthoniobacter sp. | reverse complement strand
CGCGCCGGCGCCGGCGGAAGAGGGGTTGCATTTTCTGATGCTGGGCGACGTCGGCAGCGCGAAGAAATACCGGATCTTGCAAGAGGGCGCCGTGCCCGGTGCCAAGGACGGCGATCCCAATGCCCCGAGCATGCAAGGGACGGTGGCGTCGGCGATGAAAGGGTACGTCGAGTCCCGCAATATCAAGCCGGAAGGGCTCTTCCTGCTGGGCGATAACTTCTACGGCACGATGGAGGGCGGCGTCGCTTCGCCGCGCTGGAAGGAGGGGTTTGAGGACATGTATCCGGCGGATGTTTTTCCGGGGCCGTGCTGGGCGATGCTCGGCAATCACGATTACGACGAGGAGAATTTCCACAAGGTGGCCGCGGAGCTTTCCTACGCCGATGCGCATCCGGGAACCCGCTGGACGATGCCGGCGAAATGGTATCGTGTGGATTGGCCGGCGAATGATCCGCTCGTGACCTGCCTGGTGCTGGACAGCAATTACCAGAACCACCTCGCCTATCTCACCCTGGAGGAAAAGGCCAAGCAACTGGCCTGGATGGAGAAGGAACTGCAAAAGCCGCGCGCCCCGTGGACCCTGGCTTTCGGCCATCACCCGCTCTATAGCAACGGCCCGCACGGCGACTCCGCGGCCTTGATTGCGCAATGGGGTCCGCTGTTCCAGAAGTACGGCGTGGCGGCTTACTTCTGCGGGCACGATCACGACCTGCAACACCTGGAATTCGAGGGCGTGAGCACGTCCTTTGTCGTGTCCGGTGGGGGCGGCGCCTCGATCACCAAGATCAAGACCCCGGAGCGCAAAATTTATTCCGAAATGTCAAATGGCTTTTCGCATCTCTTAGTGACGAAGGAAAAGCTCACCGTGCGGCACCTTGATCCGGCGCAAAAGCAATTGCACGCCTTTAGCCGCAACCTCGCGGGCAAGGTGGAGATCGTCACGTAGATCGGGAAAGCCGATCGGCTGGCCGAATTGCGGAGGGCGAGGTTGCGATGTCGACTATCGTCGATAATATAACAGAGTGTCGCCACTGCGCCGTTGCTGTTTATCCCGTCTGCTGTTGACCAAAGGGACTTTCCCGTTTCCGCCGATGGCGCTTATCGTGCTATTCAGGATCCCATTGAATTGTGGTTACGCGTAAACGTCCCCCCATTCCGCAGCCGAGGCGGCGCGATGACCAGCGGACGAGTGCACCATGCTCGCTTCGGGTTCTGATCGTCGAAGACGGTCCAGACTCCGCGACTCTGGTGGTGGATGAACTGCTTCGCGCCGGATTCGATCCCCAGTGGGTGCGAGTCGATAACGAGAAAGACTATCTGGCGAATCTCGGGCCCGGTTTGCAACTCGTCCTCTGCGCGTACACCCTGCCCCGCTTTTCGAGCGGCCGCGCGCTGGAACTCCGGCGCGAGCGTGATCTGGACATCCCGTTCATCGTCATCTCCGACGTCCCCGGTGAGGAAACCGCCGTGCAGGTGATGAAACAGGGCGCCACCGATTATGTGTTGAAAGAGCGGCTCTCGCGTTTGGGGGAGCTGGTCGGCACCGCCTTGGAGGAGAGCAAGCGGAGGCGGAGCGAACGCTCGGCCGCACAGACGTCGCGGGAGCGCGCGACTTTCGTCGAAGATGTCTTTCATTCGCTGAGCGTGGAAGTCGTTGTGGTGAACGAAAGAGGAGAGATCATCGCGGCGAATGAAGCCTGGAGCCGATTCGCGCGGGAAAACAGCGGCTCCGATTTTCTCGGGCAGAATTACCTGACGGCTTGCGAAATGAGCTCGCAGAAGTTTGCCGATGCGGATGCGCGGGCCGCGAGCAAGGGTTTGCGTTCCGTGCTGGAAGGGTCGGTGGCGAGCTTCGTCATGGAATATCCGAGTCACTCGGCGACCGAGCAACGGTGGTTTCAGATGCGAGTCTCTCCGCTCCATGGGGCGCAGCGTGGCGCTGTGATAGCGCATGAGAAAATCACCGAGCGCAAGCTGGCGGAGCAGGCGCACCGGTTGTTCCGCGACTTGATGGACCACTCGATCGATGCCCTGGAAATCGTCGACCCGGAGACCGGGCGCTACCTCGATGTGAACGAAAGGGCCTGCACCGAGCGCGGCTGCACCCGGGAAGAATATCTGACGATGCGGGTTTGCGATGTCGACCCGATGGTCACCGAGGCCAACTGGCCCCAGCGAGTGGCCCACATTCGCGACGTGGGTTCTCTCACCCAGGAAAGTTTGCACCGCCGCCAGGACGGCGGGGCTTTCCCGGTGGAGATCAATGCGCGTTGGGTGCGGCTCGAACGCGATTACATTGTGGCGGTGGTGCGTGACGTGACGGTGCGCCAGCAGGCGGAAGAGCGGGTGCGGGAGCTGGCCGCGATGCTCGACCTGGCTCACGACGCGATCATCGTGCACGGTTTCGATGATCAAAAGATCCGCTTTTGGAACAAGGGCGCGGAAACTCTTTACGGTTGGACGGCCGCGGAGGCCATGGGCCGGGAAATCGGAGCCCTCATCTTCGACGACCCGACCACGCCCGACGCCCTGCGGCAGGCCTTGCTGACCACCGATGAACGGCGGGGAGAGAGCCGGCACCGGGCGAAAAACGGCCAGCAGTTGATCGTCAATACCCGATCGACCCTGGTGCGCGATGCGGCGGGCCAGCCCAAGTCTGTTCTGTCGATCAATACCGACATTACGGAACAGAAAAAACTCGAGGTGCGCAACCTTCGCGCCCAGCGGATGGAGAGTATCGGCGTCCTCGCCAGCGGAGTGGCGCATGACTTGGGAAACATCCTTTCGCCGATCAAGATGTGTGTGCCCATGCTCCGGCATGATCTCCGGCCGGAGGTCCGCGAAGAACTCATTTCCACGATCGAACAGAGCACGGAGCGCGGGGTGCAAACCGTCAAGCAGATCCTCACTTTTGGCCGTGGCTTGGAGGGCGAAAAAGTGCCATTGCAGGTGGACGCGGTGATACAGGAATTGCTCACCATGGTGCGCGGGACTTTTCCGAAGGATGTGCAAATCGAGAGCGAAGTGGAACCGCAACTGCACCCGGTGAGCGGCGATGCGACGCAACTGCACCAGGTGTTGCTCAACCTGTGCGTGAACGCCCGCGATGCCATGCCGGATGGTGGCAAATTGCGCTTGCGGGCCAGCAATCTCGAAGTGGATGCCGGCTACGCGAGCATGCTCCTGGATGCCCGGCCGGGCCATTATGTGATGCTCGAGATCAGTGACACCGGCACCGGCATTGTCGCCGATATCCTCGAGTACATGTTCGAACCCTTCTTCACCACCAAGGAGGCCGGGCAGGGGACTGGGCTGGGACTTTCCACGGTCCTCGGCATCGTGCAGAGCCACGGTGGATTCATCAACGTGAAGACCCAGCTCCCCGGGGGGACTACTTTTCAAATCTGCCTGCCGGCGATACCGGGCGGGCCTGCTTCCCGGGGCGATGTGGATTGCGCGCTTCCGCCGCGGGGCAACGGCGAATGCATCCTCGTGGTCGACGACGAGGCGGCGGTCCGCACCGCGGCCCGCATCGCGATCGAAAGTGCCGGGTACCGGGTGCTTCTCGCCGCGGACGGCGCCGAGGGGGTGAGTATCTTCGCGACCCAGCGCGCCAGCATCGCGATGGTCATTACCGATTTGAATATGCCGCACGTGGACGGCGTCGCGCTGATCCGGGCCCTGCGCAACCTTGCGCCGAACCTGCCGATCCTGGTCTCCACTTGCCTGGGAGGAAAGTTGCGCCGGTCTCAGCTGAAGGAGTTGAAAATCGAGACGATTCTCAACAAACCCTACGGAGCGGATCTCTTGCTGCGCAGAATCCACGACGTGTTGCAGTGCCCTGTCCGGTGACAGTTCATTTGGAGTCGGGAGACTTCGGGGCCGGACCCCCGCCGAATTGCTTCCAGTAGCGCTCCTTGAAGGCGTTCACTTTCGGGCCGACGGCGTTTTCATTGACCAGGTCGGGCTGAATGTCTTCCCACCATCGGTCGTAGGCGGACCGCAGTTTTCCCGCTTCCCCTGCGTGGCTGCTGAGCACGTTCTTCATTTGTGAGGGATCGTCCTGGAGGTCGTAGAGTTCAGCGTTGTTGACGAGAGTGAAGCGGCTGTCGCGCACGGAGGTGTTCGCGTGTTGGGATTTTGCGGCCTCGCCGCGGGGCCATCCGGCGACATGGGTGTAGAGGAGGCGGTCGGGCCATTCGGCCGACGGATCTTTCAACAGCGGGAGCAGGTCGCGGCCTTCGAGTTTCGCCGCGACCGCGGCGGGTATCTCGGCGCCGGCGATGTGGGCCAGGGTGGGGAAGAGATCGAGGTGGGCGGTGAGAGCGGCCACGTCGGCGCCGGCTTTCCACTGGCCCGACCAGCGCCAGAAAAAGGGCACGCGGGTGCCGCCTTCGTACGGGCTCCCCTGGCCACCTCTCAGCATGGCGTTGTAGACATTCGCGTCCGGCGTGCCGCCGTGGTCGGTGAGGAAAATCACCAGCGTCGTTTCCTCGCTGCCCCACTCCTGGAGCTTGTCCAGCAGGTGGCCGAAGTTGTCGTCGAGATTGGCGATCATGCCGAAGTAAGCAGCGAGTTTCGGCGGCACTTTGCGCAGATACGGCCGTTCGTACTCGGGCGGGCAGAGGGGCGGTTCGTGCGCGGCCGTGGGCATGATGCAGGCGAAGTACGGTATGCCGGCGTCGAGCTGTTCATCCATCCATTCGATGGCGTGGTGGAAGAAGACGTCGGTGGAGAAGCCCAGCGTTTCAACAAATTCGCCGTTGTGCAGGAGCTTCGGGTCGAAAGGGGTGTTGCCCGGCGCGTCGCCACCGCTGCCGGGCAGCGTCTCGCCGAGAGCGCCGCCGCCGTGGATGAAAGTTTCATCGAAGCCGCGCTTGTCCGGCTGATAGGCGGGTTCGTCGCCCAAGTGCCACTGGCCGAAAATGCCCGTCGCATAGCCGGCGGACTTGAGGATCTGCGCGATCGTCGTGGCATCCAGCCGCATGCGCTCGCGCTCCAGCATGGTGTGCGTGACGCCGCTGCGGAACTCGTGGCGCCCGGTGAAGAGCGCGGCGCGGGTCGCCGAAGAAGTGGGGCTGACGTGAAAGTTCGTGAAGCGCACGCTCTGCCGGTAGAAGCGATCGAAGTTCGGCGTTTGGACGACCGGATTGCCCAAGCACGAAAAGCCGCCGTAACCCACGTCGTCCGCCATCACGAGGATGATGGAGGGCGGTTTCGCTGCGGCGTGCGGCGCGAGCAGCACCATGGCGGCCAATGCGAAGAGAGCGGTCCATGGGCGGGGGAGTGGTTTCATGGTGCCGGTCATGGAAGTCGTTTTGGCGGGGCCTGGCACGACCTAATCGGCAGCCCAGAGAAAACCGCTTGCTAGCGGTGGAATAATTCATACGTTCGTATCATGCATACGTATGAACCCCCACAGGTGGGTCTCAGCTCCCCGGATTCCCAGCTCTCCACTCGTGTCGCTCTGCTCGATGCCGCGGAGCGCCTGTTTTCCCAAAATGGCATCGAGGGGACTTCGGTGCGCGAGATTATAAAGGCGGCAGGAGCCAATCTCGGGGCGATCAATTATCATTTTGGCACGAAAGACCGCCTGGCGCTGGAGGTATTCGCGCGGCGCATTGAACCGGTGAATCGGGAGCGTGTGGCGCGACTGGATGCGCTGGAGGCGGCGGTCGGACCGGAAAAGTTGAAACTCGAGCAAATTCTCGACGCCTTGATCCGGCCGGTCATGGAGAGCGAGGGACACGATTTGAAAACCTGCGAGGACCTCATGCGATTGATCAGCCGCTCCTTCCAGGAGTCGAATCCGGAGGTGAAGCGCTTTGTCGAGGAGCAGTTCGCCGAGGTCGTCCGCCGGTTCGATGCGGCGATCCTCCGCGTGGTGCCGAGCCTGTCGCCCGGGGATCTTTTCTGGCGCATGTCTTTCCTGCACGGCGCGCTCCATCACGGGCTCCAGACGTGGCTGCGCTTCGACCAGGTCCCGTATGCCGTGCTCAATCCCGCGGCGACGAAACCCGACCGCGAAGGGCTGATCCAGAGCCTCATTGCTTTTACCGCTGCCGGTATGTCCGCCTCGCCGGCTCGACCGAGTTAACCCGCATCTTATCGAGGCAAAGCCGACCTTTGGCGTGCCTCCCACCGATTCCGTTCTATGACGCCGTCTCCCATTTCCACCGACCCCACGCCTTGGGGCCGATCGTTTCGCCGACTCCTTGGCGTTACGAGCCTTGGTTTACTCGCCACGGGGCTGATCGCCGGCTGCAAACCCAAGCAAGCGGGCCCACCCGGTGGCCCGGGCGGCCCGATGGAGGTCAGCGTGCTCACGATCGCCCCGGCGCCGGTGACGCTGACGGAGGATCTGCCGGGACGTATCTCGGCGCGCCGCGTCGCGGAGGTGCGGGCGCGCGTCAACGGCATCGTCTTGCGGCGCCTCTTCACGGAGGGCACCGATGTTACCGAAGGGCAGTTGCTTTATGAGATCGATCCCGCGCCTTACCAGGCAGCGCTCGACAGCGCCCTCGGCACGCTCGCCCGCGCGCAGGCCGATGCCACGAACGCCCGGCTGAAAGAAGAACGATACAAGCAGCTGCTGACCGCCAAGGCGATCAGCAAGCAGGACTACGACGATGCCCTCGCCAGCCAGCGCACTTTCGATGCGGATGTCCTTTCCGGAAAGGCCGCCGTGGAGTCCGCGCGGATCAATCTCGACTACACCAAGGTGACGTCGCCGGTCGCGGGGCGCATCGGCATTTCGCAAGTGACCGAGGGCGCTTACGTGCAGGCGGCCAACGCGACTTTGCTCGTCACCGTGCAACAGCTCGACCACGTCTACGTCGACGTTGCGCAGGCCAGCAGCGAGCTCCTGCGGTTGAGGCGCGAACTCGCCAGCGGGCGGCTGAAGGCGGACGAATCGGGGAATGCCCGCGTGAAGCTCATCCATGAAACCGGCGAGATCTATCCGGAAGAAGGCACGCTCGAGATGTCCGATGTGACCGTCAATGCCACGACGAATTCCGTGACCGTGCGCGCGATTTTTCCGAACCCGCGCGGTGAATTGCTGCCCGGGTTGTTCGTGCGCGCGCGCCTGGAGGAAGGCATCCGGCCGAACGCCATCCTCGTGCCGCAACTCGCCGTGAGCCGCAACTCGAAGGGCGAGCCGACGACCATGATCGTCGGCGCGAACAACCTGGTCGAACTGCGCGTGCTCCAGACATCGCGCGCGGTCGGCAATCAATGGCTGGTCACCGCGGGGCTGAAGCCGGGCGATCAGGTCATCGTCGATAATCTCCAGCGAATCCGCCCCGGCGCGCCGGTCAAGGTCGCCGCCGCGGAGTCCGCTCCCACTCCACCCGCGACGGCTTCCGCCGCCCACTAAAGCCGCCGCCGAAAAGATCTTTCCTGATGTCACGCTTCTTCATCGACCGGCCCGTTTTCGCCTGGGTCATTGCGATCCTCATCATGCTGGCGGGCGCGCTTTCGATCACGAACCTGCCCGTCGCGCAGTTCCCGAGCCTCGCGCCTCCGGCCATCAGCGTGGTGGCGGTTTACCCCGGCGCTTCGGCCAAGACGCTCGAGGACACCGTCACGCAAGTCATCGAGCAAAAGCTCAATGGTATCGACAACCTGCGCTACATCGAGGCGGAGAGCACCTCGGCCGGCACGCTGACGCTGACGTGCACTTTCGAAGGCGGCACCAATCCCGACATCGCCCAGGTGCAGGTGCAAAACAAAGTCGCGCTCGCCACGCCGCTCCTCCCCCAGGAAGTACAGCAGCAGGGCGTGCAGGTGAACAAGTCGGTGCGCAACTTCCTCATCGTGGTCGGCTTGATCTCCGAGGACGGCAGCATGTCGGGCACGGACCTCGCCGACTACAATTTCAGCGTGGTCAAGGATCCGATCAGCCGTCTGCCGGGGGTGGGCGACATCCAGACTTTCGGCACGCAGTACGCCATGCGCATCTGGCTCAACCCGGACAAGCTCACGAAGTACCAAATCAACAGCTCGGACGTGATTGCCGCGATCAAAGCTCAGAACGCCCAGGTGGCCGCGGGCGCGCTGGGCGATCTGCCGGCGGTGCCCGGCCAGTTGTTGAATGCCA
>NZ_JBDUCX010000076.1:0-26638 GCF_040003245.1 Chthoniobacter sp. | reverse complement strand
TCATTCTGAGCGGAGTGTAACGCAGTCGAAGAACCCCGTCGCTTTACCAAAGACAATCGCCGGTTATTCGACGGGATCCTTCAACTTCGCTCAGGATGACACCTGAAGTGAGGTGTAAATTATTCACCGTCGGTGAGGGGGCGTTCATTGAGTTCCTGGCGGATGGCCGACGGGAAGTGGGCGATCTTGTCATCGCGCGCGTGGTGGGATTCGTCTGTGTGCATGCATGGAAGTGTCGCATGACTCGGCGAAAAATGTGCATTGCTCCATTGGCTCTGTGGGCTCCATTGCGGAAAAAGTGATGGGAAGGCTGCCAAACGGGGCGGATCGTGGTGCGGCGAAAGGAATTTAACGCAGAGGGCGCAGAGGAAGGAGAGAGGGCCGCAGAGGGAAAAGGACTCTCCTGCGCTGTATCCAGATTTTCTCCCGACGCGTGAGGACACGCGTCCTACACCGGTGAGCGCCGCGCGAAATTCGCGAACGCGGCCCAAGCCCTCATCTCGTGCTCTTTCGTGTTTTTCGGGGATACAATCCCCATCCGGCTCAGATCTTTTCGATCTCGATGACGGCGAGGGTGATGTTGTCGACCCCGCCGGCGTTCATGGCCCGGTTGAAGAGGGCCGCCACCGCGCGCTCGGCATCCTGCTCGGTCGTGAGAATCTCGCGGATCTCCGGGCTGTGCAGCATGTCGGTCAGGCCATCGCTGCAAATGAGGAAGCGGGTGCGGCCTTCGAGATGCAGCGGGTGGATGTGCGTCTCGATATCGAGCACTTCCTCGCGGCCGCCGATGGCCTGCGTCAGCGCGTGGAGAAAGCCCGGGCGCGGACCGTCGTACTGCTGGAGCAGGCCCACATCGATCAAGTCCTCGGCCTCGGAATCGTCGCGGGTGACCTGCACGAGCTTCTTTCCCTCCAGACGATAAACGCGGGAGTCGCCCACGTTGAAGGCGAAGAGACCGCGCCCCCCGCAGCCGATACCGGCGACGGTGGCGCCCATGGCGGCGAGCTCGCTATCGGTCTGCCCACGCTCGCAAAAATCCCGGTTCAGCTTCCGCAAGGTTTCCGACACGCAAGTGGGCGTGACGCGCACACATTCGGCCAGGCCCTCGACGACCCCGCGGCTGGCTTCCGCGCCGCCCCGGTGCCCGCCAATGCCATCGGAAACGGCGACGATCCACGGCCCGGCGGAGATATCGATCGCCGACGGCGCCTCGCTGCTGCCGCCAAAGAATTTCTCCCCCGCGAGCAGGGAATCTTCGTTGACGCGCCGGACGCGCCCGGTATGGCACAGCCACGCGCCTTGCACGGAATAGTGGCCGGTGGCGTGATCGTCGGGAAGCGACTTTCGGGCGCCGGAGAAACGGGTGGGCGCGCTCGGAGCGGAAAGATTCATGTGTTCCTTTGGGGGGTGGGCAGAGGCTTTGGACTTCGGCACTGGATCATAGTTTCCAGTTTTCGCGCCAAGTTTCAAGCGTTCGTCTATGGGGAATGTGAGTGCCATGGGGAGAAAAGCCTTCAGAATTGTTCGCGTCGCAGGGGAATACCGGACGCACGAGAGTTGGACTCGTGCATTGCGCGATTATTCAAACGGCGATAAGGGGAACGGCGATGGACAAAGATCTGGCCAGCATCACAGAGAAAATTCTCGCCTCGTACCGGGCGGGCGCCGGCATGAACAACATCGACGGCTCGAACCTGCCGTCGAAGCCGGCGCTGGCCACGATATGCGAAGACCTGCTTCAGCTCCTGTTCCCCGGCTTTCACGACCAGGAGCCGATTCATTCGCGCGACCTGCGCCGGGTGACCAGCCATCGCATCTTTTCCATCGCCGACCGGCTGTCGACGGAAGTCTGCAAGAGCCTGCGCTTGAACGAGCCCGAATGCCCGCAGGCCAAGGCGGAAGGCATGGTCGCCGAATTCCTGAATACGCTGCCCTTCGCGCGCCAGCAGTTGCAGACGGACATCGAGGCGGGCTTTTCCGGCGACCCGGCCGCCGGGGGCAGCGACGAGATCATCCTTTCCTACCCGTACCTGGAGGCCATCGCCATCCAGCGCTGCGCGCACCTGCTCTATTGCCATGAGCTGCCGCTCATTCCGCGCATGATGACGGAATGGGCGCACTCGCGCACCGGCATCGACATCCATCCCGGCGCGCACATCAAGTCGCACTTCTTCATCGACCACGGCACCGGCGTGGTCATTGGCGAGACTTCGGTCATCGGCCATCACGTGAAGATGTATCAAGGCGTATCGCTCGTCGCGCGTTCGCTGGCCGGCGGCCAGGCGCTGAAGGGCAAGAAGCGGCATCCGACGGTGGAAGACCATGTCACCATCTACGCCGGCACCACGATCATCGGCGGCGATACCGTGATCGGCGAAGGCTCGACCATCGGCGCGAATGTCTTCCTCACCCACAGCGTCCCCCCGCGCTCGCTGGTCTTTTACGAGGAGAACCAACTGCGCATCTACGACAAGGACAAGCGGCCGGGAGAGTGGGTGGGCGATTGGGTGATCTAGGCTGGCGCGGACTGAGTAGCGGCAAGCGTGATTCGGTAGCGAATCCTGTAATCCTGTCTAAAAATGAAAGACAGGATTCACAGGATTACGCGGTACACGCCTGCGACGATTAATCCCCTTGCTTGATCGGTCCGGTGATTTCGCTGTCGAAATTTTTCGCCGCACACTCTCACGTGGCGTATCATCCGACCGCGCGCCCGAACGTAGCCGCTCTCCGTCATGATCTATCTCGATTACAATGCCACCACTCCGCTCGCGCCCGAAGCGTTCGCGGAGATGCGGCCGTTTCTCGAGCGGCACTTTGGCAATCCCTCGAGCATTCATGCCGCGGGGCGGGAGGCGCGCGCCGCGATCGATGATGCGCGCGATCGACTGGCACGACTGCTCGGCGCCAAGCCGCACGAAATCATTTTCACCGGCGGCGGGACCGAGGCGGACAACCTGGCGGTGATCGGCCTGGCGCGGGCGAACGCGTCGCGTGGCAAGCATGTGATCACTTGCGCGACGGAACATCACGCGGTGCTGCATGCCTGCGAGCACTTGCAGAAAAAGGAAGGCTTCCGCGTGACGTGGCTGCCGGTCGATGCGCATGGGCGCGTGCATGCCGGGCAGGTGGCGGAGGCGATCACGCCGGAGACGACGCTCGTGTCCATCATGTCCGCGAACAACGAGACCGGCACACTCCAGCCCACGCACGAGATCAGCGCGCTCTGCCGGGCGCGCGGTGTTTTATTTCACAGCGATGCGATTCAATCCTTCGGGAAAGAAGCGTTGGCCACGCCGGACTTCGACGCGCTCTCGCTGGCCGCACACAAGTTTCACGGACCGAAGGGCGCGGGCGCGCTTTACCTGCGCACCGGATTGACGGTCGAGCGTTTGCAACATGGCGGCTCGCATGAAAACGATCGCCGCGCCGGCACGGAAAATACCGCGGCCATCGTCGGAATGGCTTGCGCCGCGGAACTCGCCGGCGCCGCGATGGAGAGCGAGAGCGCGCGGCAGGCGCTGCTCCGCGAGCGGCTCTGGCAGGGCATTCGCGAGGCATTCCCCGCGGCGGTGCGCAACGGAGGCCCGGAACATTGCCTCGCCAATACGTTGAACGTGAGCTTTCCCGGGCTCGATGGAGAGAGCCTGCTCATCAATCTCGACCTCGCCGGCATTTGCGCTTCGAGCGGCTCCGCGTGTATGGTCGGCTCCATCATGCCGTCACACGTACTGCTCGCCATGGGCGTTGCCCCCGAACTCGCCCGCGCCACAGTCCGCTTTTCTCTCGGCAAGGAAACCACTACCACAGAAATCACTACCACGATCGCCCGCCTGCCGGCGATCTTCTCCCGCTTGCAAATCGCCCACGCATGATCCTCGGACGACAACTCGACTTCCTCACCCGCTTAATCCCGACCTGGCGCCAAGAGCCACTACCCTCCCCCAAACAACCTGACATACGAACGGCACCGCAACGCGATGCTGACGTCGAAGCAAAGGCCCGCAAATTATTGCGCGCGCTGCAATGCGACGACCTCGCGAAACGCGTGTGCATCCGCTGGAACCCGCGCATGCGCAGCACTGCTGGCACCGCGCTCGTGGCCAAGGCCTTGATCACGCTCAATCCGCACCTGTGGGATTTCGGCGCAGCGGAAGTGGATCGCACACTGCGGCACGAACTGGCGCATCTGCTGGCCCATCATCGCGCGGGACGCCGGCGCATCAGCCCGCACGGCCCCGAATGGCAGCAGGCCTGCCGGGACCTGGGTCTGCTCGATGAAAAGCGCTGCCACACGCTGGCGCTGCCCCGGCGTGAACTGACCGCGCGGCACTTCTACCGTTGCCCCGCCTGCGCGGAGGAAGTGAAACGCGTGCGCCCCTTCCGCCGCAAGACCGCCTGCCTCGACTGCTGCCGCCGCCACAACCGCGGCCGCTACGACGAGCGCTTCCGTTTCTTGAAAATCCCGGCAGCGCGCAAGTAGCGCAAAAAAATAAAACCGGGCGGGATGTCGCGAGACACACCGCCCGGTTGTTTAAGTGCTGCGGCGAGTAGCCGCGTAAATGGTTACTTCGCGCCCGGAGCACCACCGCCGGCGGCACGACGCTTTTCCATCGCGGCCTTGAATTTTTCCTTTTGCTCGGGGGTGAGGACCGCCGCGATGTCTTCCATCTGGGTCTTGATCAACTCACGGACCTTGGTCTTGTCTTCCTCCGTCATGCTTTCGCGGCCTTTGGCCATCAATTCTTTGAACTGAGGCGCGCTCTTTTCCATGATCGCCTTGACCTTGTCCTGCTGCTCCTGGGTGAGGTTCAGCTCCTCGGTCATCTTCTTCAGGCGCTCCTCGGGGCTCATGCGACCGGCGCCACCGCCACCGCCGGCCCGGCCGGGAGCTTTCGGAGCGGCGGACGGCGCTTTGCCAGAATCGGCGGGCGCTTTGTCGCCACCGGGCGGCTTGGGCGGGACGGCATCATCGGCACGAAGGAGGGACGGCGCGGCACAAAGGCCGGCCACGACGAAGGAGAGAACAGCGAGGTGCTTTTTCATTGTGTGGCGAAAACACCTACCACCCAGCGGAGTTGCGGGCGGATCGAAAATAATTCCTAAGAAATCGCCACCCACCGATGTGATCGGCACCTCACCACCTGCCGGAGAAAAGCGAAAGGACACGGCTTGCGACCGTGTCCTTCAGCAAAAATAAGAGCGGGGCGCGCCGGTTACTTGGCGGTCTTTTCTTCGATATATTTCACCACGTCGCCGACGGCTTGAAGCTTTTCCGCATCCTCATCGGGCACTTCCACGGAGAATTCTTCCTCGAAAGCCATGACGAGTTCCACCGTGTCCAGGGAATCGGCGCCGAGGTCTTCAATGAAGGAGGCGCTCGGGGTGACTTGCTCAGGATTGACGCCGAGTTGCTCGACGATGATGTCCTTCACTTTTTCTTCGATCGTTTTGTCTGCCATAAAAAGGGGTAGTGCTTGCGTTTGGATTGGGTTGCTTTCGGGGGATGCTTTAAGGACGACCCCAAGGAATGGCAACAACTAATTCGGACTTTTTTCCCGTGCAATCCAATCGTCAAAAATCAACGCTGGCGTCCGCCTGCCAGCACCGTTAAGTAACGACCACATGAGTGATGCGCCACTGGAACTCGACCTAAAATTCCTGCCCGACTGGGTGAAAGAAACCCCAGCGGCTAATCGCTATGCCGATTACCAGGGCGAAACGGACAGCCGTGGACCCCGGTCGCGCGACGATCGCGGCGGCCCTCGCGGACCCGGAGGACCCCGCCCCGAGCGGCGCGGCCCGCCCCCGCCACGGCGGGATGGCGATCGCCGTGGACCCGGCGGACCCGGACAGGGACCAGGCGCACGCGGGGATCGTCCCCAAGGTGATCGCCCTCGTGGACCACGTCCCGGCGGAGATCGCCCGCGCGAAGGCGGCCGTCCCGGCGGACCCGGCGGCAGGAATTTCGGACAACGTGACGAGGCGCGCCCGCCGCGCGAAGCGCCGCGCCCCGCGCCCGCCCAACTCAAGATCGATTTTCTGCCCGAGCCCAATGCGGCCACGGGCATTGCCCGGCAGATCAAGGCCAGCGGGCGCGCTTATCCCGTCTTTGGCACGAGCAAACTTTTCCTCGAGCGCCCGGAGCGGCATCGCGTGCGGATCACTTCCTCGGACGCGGCGGTTCCACTTTTCCAAGTGGGCGACGGCCCGGTTTCCTTCGATCGCGCGGCGGTGGAGCGCAATGCCTTCTTTGACGCGAAGACCGAGTTCTACACAGAGGAGACGGTGCAGGGCGACCCGATCAAGGGCAACTTCTCCAATGTCGCCCGCGCGCGGGCGACGGGCGCTTTCCTCGGGCCCACGAATTACCACGGCTATCAACCGGCGCTGCGGAAGCTCTACGAGGAGCGTTTCAGCCGGCGCATGTCGTTCCCGGAATTTCAGCAACACGAAATCGTCGTCGTGAGCGACGAGGCGGCGGTGGCCGAATGGAAGGAACAGGCGCGCACCAGCACGACCTTCACGACGACCAAGGAGGCCGAGCCGATCACGTTCAAGACCTCTTTCGACGCCGAGCAGCACTTCCGCAAAACCTACCTGCCCACGATTGTCAAAAGCGCGCAGACGTTGGAATGCACCGGCCAGGCGAGCCGCTCCGCGGGGGACCGCTTCGTGGCCGGCGCCGTGCGCAGCGCCTGGGAAACGGAAAGCCACTTCCCGCAGCAGATCGTCAATGGGCTGCGGCCTTATTTCATGGAGGCCGGACTGCACTTCTTCAAGCACCGCAAGCGCGTGCTCTACGTCTCTTCCACCAAGCCCGTGCGGCATCCGGCCGGACAGATTTTCTCCGACGGCATCACGGCGATCTTGAAGACCGTCGAGGCCAGCCCGCGGCTCAAGCGGCCCGAACTGGCGGCAAAGATTCTCGGCGATCAACACGACGCGCCCGAAGCCGCGGCCCGCAAAGAGCAACTGGCCAGCGACCTCCACTACTTGATCCACTCGGGACACGTCATCGAATTCTCGACCGGCATCCTCGAATTGCCGCTCGCCCCGCAGGAGAAGCCTCCCGTGGCCCGCGGCGGCAAGCCAGCACCGAGCGAGAGCGCGGCGGAAGCGGCCGACGAGTCCAGCGTGATGGAAGCTGGTGAAGCGGAACCCGAGGCCCTGGCGGAAGCACCGACGGAGCCGTCTCCTGCCACAGCGTCGGAATCCACCATCGAAGCCGAAGCGACTGAGCCAGTGGAAACGGCCGAGGAAGCGGTGTCTCAGGATGGTTCGCCAGCGCTTCCCGACGAGCCCGCGGAGGAAGCAGCCCAACCGATGCCGCATTTTGCCACGGAAGTGCTCGCGACCGAAAGTGCGTTTCCGGAAACGCTCGCGGCAGATCCGATTCCGGAATCCGCGTCGACGGTGCAGTCACCGGCAGCGGTTCCCGCAGTGGAAGAACCGTCGAGCTCCGACACCAAACACTAACGGTTTCGATTTAAGCGGACGCCGCGCACTCGTGCGCGCCGAAGGCGCCCCCCAGCACCGTCATCCTGAGCTTGCGAAGGCCTCTGATTTCGCTCTGGCATCTGACGTGCAACCGACCGTGCGAGCTTGGCGCCATCACCTGCCAAACGGGTGAGGAAAGGCAGAAATCAGAGGTTCTTCGCAAGCTCAGAATGACGGGGAAGGAGGGCACGCGTCATCCGATGGAAAGAGCACACCGATTCACAGCTTCTTGTGTTTCTTCTTGGGCTCCGGCGTCGCCGGAGCACCGGGGGCTGGCGTCGCACCGGGCGGGGTGACCGCGGGCGCGTTGGCGCCGACCGCCGCCACGGTGATCGACTTGCGCAATTGATCGAAATTCGGGAAGAACGCTTCCACCGTGTAAGTCTGGTCGGCCACCATGTCCCGAGTGGCCACGCTCACGGCGTACTCGAGACGCTCGTTGGGATTGATCGTCACCATCGTGGGCTCGTTGCTGAACGCCTGGTCTTCCGACCATTGTTCGATGGTTTTGCCCTCCTTCGATTTCACGAGAATCTCGATCCGTTGCGTGGTCGGAAATTCGAGCTGGGCGATTTTCTTGCTGTGGTTGGCCAGCGTCACGGTCGCCTTGATCTGCTTGACCTCGCCGACTTTCACCTGCGCGGGATCGACCGCCAGGCCGATCTCCAGCCCCTTGAAACCGGTCGCCGTGGTGGTGGTCGGATCCTTCGCCAGGCCGACGGTTTTCATCATTCTTTTCAAGAGGCTCGGCTTGGGGGTCGCCTTGGGCGCCTCCTCCGCCGCGAAGAGGGCGAGCGGCAAAGCCATGGTCAGGAGGAGGATCGGGGCGCGGAATTTCATCGCCCTCATTTAGCGGGAGGCTGCATGGTTGGCAAATGGCTTCCCTTCGCTCCACACTCCCCCCTGTGATGAAAACCAGCATTTATCTTCTGGGCGCGTTGCTCGGGCTCTCGGCGCTGGGCATGGGCGACAAGACTCCGGTCTCGATCCGCTTCTATGCGGAGGCCAATCCCCAGGACACGGATAAATTTGCCACCCCGATCCACCTGGAGAATCCACCGCGCGACGCCTACATCGAAAAAATCCCGGTGCTCAACGAGCGGATGATCAAGGCGATTTATCCCTTCAAGGCACCCAACGGCACCTGGGGTTGCGCCTTCAAGCTCGATCATGACGGGCGGATCGGCCTGGAGGTGATGAGCAGCAGCCGGCGCGGGACTTCGGTGGTGGCGATGCTCAGCACCAAGGCCCACTCGCGCATCCTCATCGACATGCTCGTCGACAAGCCGATCAGAGACGGAGTCATCTCCATTCCGTACGGATTTACCGAACTCGAGATCGCCGTGCTGAGCAAAGAGTGGCCGGTCATCGGTGCGAAGAAAAAGAAGAAGTGAGGCTGCTGGGGTCGGCTTTGAGTGCAGTTCGAGTGCTGAGTTCTTAGTTCTTAGTTCTCAGTCGGAATCCGCGTACTGAGATCAAACACTGAGCACTAAGCACTAAGCACTTTTTACTGCCTCACAAGTGTCCGAATACCTCCCTCTCCTCGCTGCGGTCGCCCCGGTTTTCGTGATCATCACGATCGGCTGGCTGATCCGACGCATCGGGTGGCTCACCGAAGAGGCCGACGCGAGCCTGCTGCGAGTCATCGTCAATCTGCTCTATCCGTGCCTGATCCTGGACACGATCCTCGGGAATCGCGCCTTGGAAAAGGCCGGCAACGTCCTGCTCGCTCCCGTCGCTGGTTTCACCACCGTGGTTCTCGGCTACGCGGTTTCGTATTTTGCGGCGCCGCTCTTTGGCGCCGGTGAGCCGCGACAACGGCGCACGTTTGCCTTTACTACCGGGATCTACAATTACGGCTACCTCGCCCTGCCGATCGCGCAGACCCGTTTCGGCCCGGAAACGAGCGGGGTGCTTTTCATTCACAATGTCGGCGTGGAAATCGCCTTGTGGACCGTGGGCATCATGGTCATCTCCGGAGCCGCGCGGGGTGGCGGCTGGCGGAAGATCCTCAATGGCCCCGTCCTCGCCATCGTCAGCGCGGCCACCTTGCACTTCGCCGGCGCGCGCTCGTGGATGCCGGGCGTGGCCATGAGCGCGATTCACAGTCTCGGCGCCACCGCCATCCCCCTCGGCGTCATTCTCACCGGGGCCACATTTGCCGACCACATGCGCGATCTTTCCACCGGCAGCCGCGGCCTGACGACGTTCGGCGCCTGCCTGCTGCGCCTGGGCCTGCTGCCCCTCTGCATGCTCGCCCTCGCCCGCTGGCTCCCCTGCCCCATCGAACTGCGCCACGTCATCGTCATCCAGGCGGCCATGCCTTGTGGAATGATCCCCGTGATCCTCGCCAAGCACTACGGCGGAGACCCGGCGGCGGCCCTGCGCATCATTCTCTATACGTCGGCGATCGGTCTGCTCACGATCCCCTTCTGGCTCCAGCTCGGGCTGCGCTGGATCGGGGAGAATTGAGATTTAACGCGTTCGCACTTGAAGCGCGGGCGTGGCGCGGAGAATCTCCCTCGTGTCCGCATAGCGGCGACGACCGACCGAGCCGCGGCGGCAGTTTTCAAACCAATCAAATCGTACCAAATCTATGGCAGTCATTTCACGAGGGCTTGAAGGAATTATCGCGGCCGAAACCCGCATCGGCGACGTCCGTGGGGACATTGGCCAGCTCATTTACTGCGGCTACGACATCAATGAGCTCGCCGGCAAGGTCAGCTACGAGGAGGTCGTCCACTTGCTCTGGCACAATCGGCTGCCCACGGAGAAGGAACTGGACAAACTCACGACGGCGCTGCGGGCCGAGCGCGAGTTACCGCAAGGGGTCATCGACTGGGTGACCAGCGCGCCCAAGGACGCCGCGCCGATCGACATCATGCGCACGGCCGTCAGCATGCTCGGGTGCTACCCGACCATCCGCCACGATCTCGACATGCCGGAGAGCCACGCCATCGCGATCAAGCTCGTGGCGCAGATCGGGATCATCGCCGCCTATTTCCATCGCAGTCGCACCGGCAAGGACTTGCCGCCGATCCGCAAGGACTTGAGCGAGGCCGCCCACTTCCTCTGGCTCATGACCGGCAAGGAGCCGGGCGCGGAAGCCACGCAGACGCTCGACGTGGCCTACGTGCTGCACGCGGAGCATGGTTTCAACGCCAGCACTTTCACCGGCCGTGTGGTGGCTTCCACGCTCAGCGATATGTATTCCGCGGTCAGCGCCGCCATCGGTGCGCTCAAGGGACCGCTGCACGGGGGCGCGAATGAAGGCGTCATCCACATGCTGCAGGAGATCGGCTCGCTCGATAAAGTCGACTCCTGGATCGAGGACGCGCTCGCGCAGAAAAAGAAAATCATGGGCATCGGCCACCGCGTTTACAAGGTGCTCGACCCGCGCGCGCCGCACCTTAAAACGATGGCGATCAAGCTCAGCGAAGAGCTCGGCGACGCCAAATGGATCCAGATGAGCGAGCGTATCGCCACGATCATGAAGGAGCGCAAGGGGCTCAATGCCAACGTCGATTTCTACTCGGCCACGGTCTACTACTCGCTCGGCATCCCGACGGATCTGTTCACGCCGATCTTCGCCATCTCGCGCATGAGCGGCTGGACGGCGCACATCCTCGAGCAATACGCCGACAACCGCCTCTTCCGCCCGCTGAGCGAATACAGCGGCGCGCCGGTCGGGAAGAAGGTCGTTCCGATCGCCGAGCGGTAAGACAACGCCGCTGGATGAGCAATCCCCCGATCGGCTTTGCCGTCGTTGGCACCGGCATGATTGCCGAGGTGCACGCCCAGGCCATCCAGGACACGCCGGAGGCTCGGCTCGTCGCCGTCTGGACGCGCTCGGCGGAAAGGCGGAATGAATTTGCGCAACGCTTTGGCTGCCGGCCCGTAGAGAGTCTGGAAGCGCTGGTGGCCGATCCCGAGGTGCGGGCGGTGACTATCGCCACGCCCAGCGGGGCGCACGCGGATGTCGCGGTGCCGTTCCTGGAAGCCGGCAAGGCGGTGCTCTGCGAGAAGCCGCTGGAAGTTTCGCTCGAAGCGGTGGATCGCATTCTCGATGCGGAGCGGCGCGGAGGGGGCGTGCTGGCGGGTATTTTCCAGATGCGGCTCGGGCGCGGGGCGCGACTGCTCAAGGAGGCGGTGGAGACCGGGCGCTTCGGGCGGCTGACGCTGTGCAGCGCGTATATCAAGTGGTGGCGTTCGCCGGAGTACTACGCGACGTCTTCATGGAAGGGGACTTACAAACTCGATGGCGGCGGGGCGCTCATCAACCAGGGCATCCATGCCGTGGATTTGCTGCAGTGGATTGCCGGGCTGCCCGCGGAAGTGAGTGCCTTCACCGGCCGGCTCGCGCACCCGGGCATCGAGGCGGAGGACACGGTGGCCGCGACGCTGCGCTACCCGCATGGCGGGTTGGGCGTGATCGAGGCTTCTTCCTCCTCTTGGCCGGGCAGCGATTTGCGTATCGAGATCATGGGCTCGCGTGGCAGCGCCGTGCTGGTCAACGATTGCATCGCCCGCTGGGAATTCGCCGAGCCGCAAGATGCAGATGAAAAGATCAGGCATGATTTCGCCGACGGCGGCAAGATGAAGGTGGGCAGCGGCGACCCGCGCGGGATGAGTTGGGTCGAGCACCAGGTGCAAGTCGCCGACCTGGCGCGGGCGCTGGCCGAAGGCCGCCCACCGATGATCCCCGGCTCGGAAGCGCGGCGGGCCGTGCAGTTGGTGATGGCGGTGTATGAATCCGCGCGGACGGGGAAGATCGTGCGATTGTAGAGGTGCCTTTTCGCGAGCGCGTCTGGCAAAAGAGAGCGCCGAAGGCGCCCCAAAACACGCCGTCATCCTGAGCTTGCGAAGGACCTCTGAAATCGCTCCTCCTCACCAGCACGGCACCAGATCGACTTTCGTTAATTGTCCCAATCCGCGCTCAAGTCATTCCATCGCGGGTTCTCCTCGCAAACGATCGCGTCCTTCTTCGCGCGGGTTAGCCCTTTGATCCGTTTCTCACACGAAATGGCTTCGAGTGCCGTTGGGAAACACTCGCTCCAGACCAACCGATTAACGCTATACCGGCTCGTGAATGACTTTGGGTTCGTCCGGTTTTTGTGCTGCCACATGCGGAGCCCGAGATTGTTGGTCACGCCACAGTACAGGACGGTGTGGGTCTTGTTTGTTGCCAGATAAACCCAGAAGTTCTCGCGCATGAGGAAGAGCGAAATCAAAGGTCCTTCGCAAGCTCAGGATGACGGCGTGTTTTTGGGGCGCCTGCGGCGCTTTCAGGTTCGGAACGCTATCCGAAATACAGCTCTGCAGTTCTACAGCGCCGCGGCGATCTTGACGATCTCCGCGAAGTCGCGCGCGACCAGGCTGGCGCCACCGACGAGCGCGCCGTCGATGTCGGGCTGCGCCATGAGTTCGCCGGTGTTGCCGGGCTTCACGCTGCCACCGTACTGGATGCGCACTTTCTCCGCGGTCGCGGGATCGGAAATCCCGGCAAGCACTTTGCGGATAAAGGCGTGCGCTTCCTGCGCCTGCGCGGGCGTCGCGGTGCGGCCAGTGCCGATGGCCCACACGGGCTCGTAGGCCAGCACGATGTCTTCCAGTTCCTTCGCCGGGATGCCGGCGAGGCTGCCCTTGAGCTGGGTCTCCAGCACCTGCTCGACCTTGCCCCCATCGCGCTCGGCCAGCGTCTCGCCAATGCAAACGATGGGCGTGAGCGTAGCCGCGATCGCTGCCCTGGTCTTCTTGTTCACGATCTCATCGGTCTCACCGAAGAGCGTGCGGCGTTCGCTATGGCCGAGGACGACGTAGCGGGCGAAAAGCTCGCGGATCATCCCGGCGCTGATCTCGCCGGTGAAGGCGCCGTTCTTTTCCCAGTGCATGTTTTGCGCGCCACTCTTGACATGCTGCACCTTGCTCAAGCGCTCGGAAACGTAGGCCAGCGCGGTGAAGGGCGGGACGATGACGATGTCGATCCGCTTCTCGTCGGCGACTTCGAGCAGGAAGGTGTCGAGATAGGTGGTCGCGTCGGCGACCGTCTGGTTCATCTTCCAATTGGCGGCAATGATTTTTTTGCGCATGGCAGTAGGGCGTTACTTGTCGTTGAGCGCGGCGACGCCGGGCAGGGTTTTGCCTTCGAGCAATTCGAGCGAGGCGCCGCCGCCGGTCGAGGCGTGGGTGACCTTCTTGATGACGCCGAATTTCTTCGCCGCGGTCGCGGTGTCGCCACCGCCGACCACACTGATCGCGCCTTTTTCCGTGGCGGCGGCAATCGCTTCGGCCATGGCCTTGGTGCTGCCGGCGAAAGCGTCGAACTCAAACACCCCGGGAGGGCCGTTCCAGATGATGGTCTTCGCGCGGGCAATGACCTCGGCAAAAAGAGCGCGGCTCGCCGGGCCGGAGTCGAGACCTTCCCAGCCGGCAGGGATGCCTTCCTTGTCGCTCGCCGCCTTGGTATTCGCGTCGGGCGCAAATTTGTCGGCGATGACAAAATCAACAGGCAGATGAATCTTCACGCCCTTCGCCGCAGCCTTGTCGAAGAGTTCCTTGGCGATCTCCGCGCCTTTCGGGTCGAAGAGGCTGTTTCCGATTTCCATGCCCTCGAGCACCTTCTTGAAGGTGAAGGCCATGCCACCGCCGATGATGATCTCGTTGGCCTTGTCGAGGAGGTTGTTGATCAGCGGGATCTTGTCCGCGATTTTCGCGCCACCCAGGATGGCGAGCAGCGGACGCTGCGGGTTGTCGAGCACGGCGGCGAAAGCTTCGAGTTCCTTTTGCATGAGGAAGCCGGCGGCCTTGATGGGCAGATCGACGCCGACCACCGACGAATGCGCGCGGTGCGCGGTGCCGAAGGCGTCGTTCACATACACGTCGCCGAGCTTCGAGAGGCTGGCGCGGAAGGCGGCGACCTTCGCCGGGTCGGCGGTTTCCTTCGTCCCATCTTCGCGCTTCACCTTGCCCTCTTCCTCAATATGGAAGCGCAGGTTTTCGAGCAGGATGACTTCGCCCGGCTTCAGCGCCGCGGCGGCGGCTTCTACTTCGGCGCCGACGCAATCGGAGAGAAACCGCACCGGCTTGCCGAGCAACTCGGCGAGTTTGTCGGCCACGGGCTTGAGCGAAAGCTTTTCCACGCGCTGGCCATCGGGACGCCCGAGATGGCTGGCGAGGACGACCGAGCCGCCCTTTTCGAGAATGAATTGAATGGTCGGCAGCGCCGCAGCGATGCGCGCCGTATTGGTAATTTCACCGGTCTTTTTGTCCTGTGGGACATTGAAATCAACGCGGACGAAGACGCGTTTGCCGGCAAGATCGAGATCACGAACAGAGAGTTTGGCCATAAAAAGTGCGGCGCAGATGAAGCGCGCTGCGGCGGGAAAAGACAAGCTCTTTGCTGGATGCCGTCCGCGCTACGGCACCGGCCCCCAGATTTCCGCCAGAAGCGCGTAAATTTCCGGCTCGGCATCGTGTAGTTCCACGTTCGTGAAGGGGAAGAAGTCGTTCACGCCGAAATAGGCCTCGCTCATCTCGGCGAAGAACTCCTTTTCGTTGGTCAACGCGTAGTGGGGCACGCGCTTGGGACTATCCATGTGTAACACCGCTGCGCCATGGCCGCTGGCCACATAACGCTGCCAGGCGGCATGAATACGCGGGTCGTTGAAACCGAGCACGCGGTCGTGATAGGCGTGCGCCAACTCGTGCAGGACACACCACGGCTGGATGTGCTGGTGTCGCGGGCTGGTGAAGCGCGTGGCATCGGAAATGTGCACACACTTCGCGAGTTCGCGGGAGTAACCATGCTGCTCCAGCCAATCGGCGTTGGGGTGGTACTGCATGCCGGTGAGCCCGCCGTGGGTGAGATCGAGCACAATCGGCACCGTGCGCAGTTCCGCCAACCGGTCCGGCATAACGACCATCGCGATATCGGTCAGCCGCGATTCGAGCAGCTTCATCGCACGCTGGCCGAGTTCCTGATCCGGGCCGGACAGCAGGCGCTGGTCGATGCGCACCGTCCAGCCGGCGATGGTGACTTCACCGCGTGAAGTGGGCTTCGGTGGTTCTTCGCCGCGAACCACAGCGGCAAGGAGCAGCACGAGGAGGCAGAGGAATTTGATCATGGGAGGATTGGCATATCGTTGATCGCAATTGCCAAAGATCATTGCCGCATGGGGCACCGGAGGGAAGCGCGCCGTCGCTTCCTTAAACGGAGCACCGACGGCGCGGTGCCCTCCAAACAAAGCACCCGCCACCGGAAAACCAGTGGCGGGCGCAGAGATTTGCTTGCGGGAACGGGCTCCTTACTTCGCCGCGATGTACTTCACGAGGTCGACGCAGCGGTTGCTGTAGCCCCACTCGTTATCGTACCAACTGATCAGCTTGAAGAACTTGCTGTTCAGCTCGAGGCCGCTGCCGGCGTCGAAGATCGAGCTGTGCGCGTCGTGGATGAAGTCGCTGGAGACGACTTCGTCTTCAGTATAGGCGAGGATGCCCTTGAGGTAGGTTTCGCTGGCCTTCTTCATCACCGCCTTGATTTCGGCGTAGCTGGTTTCCTTCACGGTCTTGACCGTGAGATCGACGACCGAGACGGTCGGCGTGGGCACGCGGAAGGACATGCCCGTGAGCTTGCCCTTCACTTCCGGGATCGCCAGGCCCACGGCCTTGGCCGCGCCGGTGGTCGACGGGATGATGTTGATCGCCGCGCTGCGTCCACCCTTCCAGTCCTTCTTCGAGGGGCCGTCGACGGTCTTCTGGGTGGCGGTGTAGCTGTGCACGGTGGTCATGAGGCCTTCCTCGACGCCGAAGCCTTCCTTGAGCAGGACGTGCACGACGGGCGCGAGGCAGTTCGTGGTGCAGCTCGCGTTCGAGATGATGTGGTGCTTCGCCGCGTCGTACTTCTCGTGGTTCACGCCCATGACGACGGTGATGTCTTCATTCTTCGCCGGGGCGCTGATGATGACTTTCTTGGCTCCCGCGGTGAGGTGCCCCTTGGCTTTTTCCGCGTCGGTGAAGAGACCGGTGCATTCGAGGACGATATCGACGCCCAGCGCCTTCCAAGGGAGCGCCGCAGGACCTTCCTTGACGGCGAGGGCCTTGATCTTGTGGCCGTCCACGATGAGCAGATCGTCCTCGGCGACCGATGGGTCGGACTTCGCGCTGGTGACTTCGCCTTTGTAGCGGCCTTGCGTGGAGTCGTATTTCACGAGGTAAGCGAGGTTGTCCGCCGGGACGAGGTCATTGACGGCGACCACGTCGATTTCCTTGCCGAGAAGTCCTTGGTCGAGAATTGCGCGGAAGACGAGGCGGCCGATGCGGCCGAAGCCATTGATGCCAATTTTGATCATAGTTTGTGTGGTAGTATGTAGTGCGTATTTCGAGAAAAACCGCGCGACACTAAAGGAGGCACTGCCCGGAGCGTCAAACAATCATTCCGGCCGGAAGGGCGCGGAAGGGGAGTATGACACGCAAACAGGGGCAATTTTCGGTGGCGCAGGCCCACACCTGCAGCCCACTTCGGGCACGCTCCCAGCTACATAGTTTTACTTCGCTTCACCTACGTACAAGTTCCCTCGGAACGGGCGCTTATCGACCCGCATTTGGTATGCGCGATGCTAATTTGACGGGAAGAAACCTCCGCTTACGTTCCGCCTTCCTTTGCACCCAACCATGACGAAATCCCAACTGCCCATCCTGCTCACACTTCTGCTGTCCACCGTGGCCGTCGCCTCTGCCGACGAGTCGCTGCTGGACCGGCCGAAGGCGCGCAGCCTCACGGCAGAGGAGCAGCCCCAGTTTGGCCCGAAGTCGCGCGGGGTGCGCTATGACCCGCGCATGATCCGCGCCGCCCAGATCGCCCGCCAGCGCGCTCATCCGCGCATGACCTGGCACTGCTGGGCCTATGTGAAGGACGCGCTGCTCGCGGCGAATGTCGTGCAGGACCGCCCCAAGAGCGCGTGGGCCCGGGAAGCCGGCAAGGAATTGACCCGCAACTACGGCTTCAAGAAGATCTCGACGCGCAACCCCTACGCAGCGCCGGTGGGCGCGGTGATCGTCTATGGCGGCCACGACGCCGGCCATGTGGAACTGCGCACGGCCAACGGCTTCGTGAGCGATTTCGTCTCCCGGGAAGCCTACCCGCGTCCGGTGCTCGGTATCTACATCAAGCCGGCGTAAAGGGGCGACCGGCGCTTACTTCGGGCGGACAAAAGCCACGCACACCGGTGCGCCGATGCGCACTCTCTGCTTGGTCGGCGTGAGTTTGCCCGTCTGGCTGCTGACGCGGAAGACGAAGATGTCGTTCGAGTTTTGATTCGCGGCAAGCAACCAGCGGCCACTCGGGTCGAAGCCAAAATAGCGTGGTGTCTTGCCGCCGGTCAGCACGTGCTCGACCAAAGAGAGGCGGCCGTCACCGGCGATGGCGTAGATGGCGATGCTGTCGTGACCGCGATTGGAGGCGTAGAGGAATTTGCCGTTCGGGTGCAAGGCGATCTCGGCGGTGGTGTTCGGCTTGGTGAAACCGGCGGGCAGCGTGGGCACGGTCTGGAACGTGTGCAGCGCGCCGGTGCCCGCGTCGCGGCGCAGGGCGGTCACCGTATTGGCCATCTCATTGACGACGTAGACGAAGCCTCGCGGGTGCAGCACGAGGTGCCGGGGGCCGGAGCCGGGGGCGATTTTGGCAGTCGCGCTTTTCGACGGCTGGATCGTGCCCTTCTCCGCATTGAAGCGGTAGCCCTCGACCCGGTCATTGCCGAGGTCGCAGGAGTAGACGAAGCGATTGGCCGGATCGGCGTAAATGCTGTGGGCGTGCGGACCTTCCTGTCGCTCGGGATTGGCGCTCGTGCCTTTCTGCTGGTCGAAGCCCGTGGCGGCGCCGAGGCCGCCGCCGTGACGAATGGGCAGGGCGGCGACCGAACCGGAATTGTAGTTCGCCACGAAGACGAAGCGATGGCTGCCATCGAGCGAAAGGTGACACGGCCCGGACCCGCGTGAGCTCTGCTGACCCAGCGACTGCAACTGGCCGTCCGGCGCGATGCCGTAGGCGTTCACCAGGCCGGCGTCGCTTTCCACCGCAGCGTAGAGCGAATGCCGGTTCGGATGAATGACGAGGAACGAGGGATTCACGACCTTCGCGGCGAGCTGGCCCTTGGAAACGGCGCCGGTCTTTTCATCGAACTGGAAATGGTAGATGCCTTTGCTGCCGTACCACTTCGTGTAGGTGCCGACGTAAAAGTCTTCGGTCGCCAAGCCAGTCGAGGTGAAAAGGGCGAGTGCGCCGGCCGCGCAAATGAGATGGGGGAATTTCATGCGGCGGGAGTGTTGGTGGTTCATCTGCAGCGCACAAGCTCGCAAATTTGCCGCTAAAAAGACGTCGCGGACGGCTCCGAGAAAATCTCCTGCAATCTTTCCCGGAGCGCGGGGAAGGTGAACGGCTTTTGGACGAATCCGGCCAGGCCTTGGCCGGTAAAGCGGGCGATCGCTTCCTGCTCGTTGAAGCCGCTCATCAAGAGCACCCGGGCGGAAGGGCGCAGTTCGCGGATCAAGCGAAACGCCTCGTCGCCGTCCATGTGCGGCATGGTGAGATCGAGCAGCACGAGCGTGAAGCCGTCGGGGTCGGCCGTGAATTCCTCGACGCCGGTGCGGCCGTTGTCCGCCAGCCTGGTCGTAAAACCGATGGCTTCCAACATCCGTGCGGTGGTCACCCGCACGGTCTCTTCGTCATCGACGACCAGCACGCGTCCGGAGCCTCTCCAGTTCGCCAGCCCTGGCGCGGTGGCGGCCACTTCCTCCGCCACCCCCTCGGCGCAAGGCAAGAGGATCTTGAAGGTCGTCCCCCACCCTTCCTCGCTGAACACTTTCAGCGCGCCATTGTGGCCGCGCACGATGCCGAGCACGGCGGCGAGGCCGAGGCCGCGCCCGGTGAACTTGGTCGTGAAAAACGGATCGAAGATTCTCTCCAGGACCTCCGGCGACATGCCGCCCCCATTGTCGCTGATCTCCAGCGAAACGTAATCGCCCTCGGGCAGATCGCGGGCAAAAAATGCTCCCGAGAGATAGGCCCGATCGGCACGGGTCAACCCGGTCGTAATCGCAATGAAGCCGCTTTTCTCGCCCACGGCTTCCGACGCATTGATGACAAGGTTCATGACGACCTGACGCAGTTGCGTGGCGTCGCCCAGCACCACGGGGAGGCCGGCGGCGAGATGGAATTTCATGACCGCCCGCTTGCTGATCGAGACCTGCAGCAGCCGCGTGGTGTCTTCGATCAGCGCATTGAGATCGAGCCGGTTGACGACGAAACGGCCCTTGCCGGAATAGGCGAGCATCTGTTTGCACAGGTCCGCCGCGCGGGCCGCGGCAGCCTCGATCTGCTGGAGATAAGGCTGCACCGGGGAATCCGCCGGCAAGTCCATGCGCGCCAGGCTGGCGTTGCCGAGCACGCCGGTGAGGAGGTTGTTGAAATCGTGCGCGATGCCGCCGGCCAGGACGCCGAGGCTCTCGAGCTTTTGCGACTCCTGGAGTTTGCGCTCGAGAAGCTGCCTTTCGGAGGCCGCCTTTTTGCTCTGCTGCTCGGCCACGATGCGATCGGTGACATCCTGCACGAGCGAGAGAATCGATACCGTGCGGCCCGTCTCGTCGTGCAAGACCGAGTTCTGCCACGAGCAGTGCAGGATGCGCCCGAGCTTGGTCAGGTTGCGATTCTGGCTGGTGTTGCGGTAGTCGGTGCCATCGATCAAGCGGCGGACGATTTCGCCCATGAGCTGCGCATCTTCCGGATAGACGAAGGGCCAGTCGCCGAAATGTTTCCCCACGATCTCGTCGGCTTTCCAGCCAAACATGCGTTCCGCCTGCCCGGCCCAGCGCGTCACCCGAAAGTCCGGGCCCCACTCCACCACGGCCAGCGGCGAATTCTCCACGTGGTCGATGAGGCGCAACTGGGCGGCGCGCAATTCCTCGGTGGCCCGCCGCACGTCGGTCACGTCACGGGCAATGCCGACGAGGCCGATGATCTCGCCCGTCTCATCCTGGAGGGGAAACTTGGAGGTCAGAAACCAGCCCCGCTCCCCGCTCGGTGTCTCGAAGGGTTCCTCACGATTGATGATCGGGTTGCCCGTGTTCACGACGGTCATGTCATCCGCGTAGTAGATGTCCGCGTGGGCGCGCAGGCCGGCCAGCTCGTAGACACTCTTGCCCAGGGCCTGGCCGTTGTTCGGCACCTCGAACATCTTTAAATCGGCCGCGTTGCGCAGGAGATAGCGGCCCTCGCGGTCCTTGCAGAAAATGGGATCGGGCACGGCATCAATCAGCTTGCGGAGCAGAAAACGCTCGTCACGCAATTGCTGCGTCACCGCCATCGTCGCCGGGGTTTCCTCCGGGATCGGCTGGGCGGCAACTTCCTCCGGTGATGAAGCTTCCGCGTAGACGAAGAGCGTCCCGCGAGCATAGCCCTCCGCATCGAGCAGCGGGACGCCGACCACCTCGCAAGTCCCCGTGCTGCCATCCTTCCGGACAAATTTCACTTCACCCTGCCAGCGACCCACGCGCTGGACGATGGCCTCCCACACACCGTCGGAACCCGATGTCCCCACCGGCCGATGCACGGCCTGCAATGGCTGCCCGAGCACCTCCTCGCGCGACCAGCCAAAGGCTTCTTCCGCTCCGGTATTCCAATCCAGGATCTTGTCGTCCTCGGCCGTGACGACCATCGCCTCGTGGATGTGATTAAACACCAAGGCGCGCCAAAGAAGTGCGTCGAAGTGGCCTTGATGAGGGTCGGGTTGGCTCATTCCTTGGGGTTCACGCGAATTTTACCGTCGCGGTTTTCCGTTTGGCGAGCCTCGAAGTGGCCTCTACCGCCGCCCTACGTATCCGGGCTAACTCCGAATCTGCCCGGTGCCACGCAGCAAATACTTGTAAGTCGTCAATTCCTCGAGGGCCATGGGGCCGCGGGCATGCAGTTTGTCCGTCGAAATGCCGATCTCCGCGCCGAAGCCAAACTCGCCGCCGTCGGTGAAGCGCGTGGACGCGTTCCAATACACCGTGGCGCTGTCCACCTCGGCGAGGAAACGCTCGGCGGTCTGCTCGTTGGCGGTGACGATGCCGTCGCTGTGGTGGGAGCCGTTCTGTTCGATGTGATCGATCGCTTCCCCAACGCTGTCGACCACCTTGGCGGCGATGATCAGGTCGAGGAATTCCGTGCGGTAATCTTCGGGCGTGGCCGCTTTGACAACGTCGCCCAACGCCACCCGCGTTCTTTCATCGCCGCGGATCTCGACCTTGCCATCGAGCAACGCCCGGCCGGTGGTGCCGAAAAACGAGTGCGCGATGTCGCGATGCACGAGCACCGTCTCGATGGCGTTGCACACGCCCGGGCGCTGGCACTTGGCATTGATGACGATGCTCTCGGCCATCGCCAGATCGGCCTCCTTGTCGACGTAGATGATGCAGATGCCGTCGTAATGCTTGATCACCGGCATGCGCGCATGGCTCACGACCGTCTCGATGAGCCCCTTGCCGCCGCGCGGCACGATCACGTCGAGATACTTGTCCATCGCGCAGAGATGCTTCACCGCTTCGCGATCGGTGGTGGGAATGAGCAACACGCTGTCCTCCGGCAGGCCGGCGCGCGCGGCGCCCCGACTGAGCGCGGCGGCGATGGCGATGTTGGAATTGATCGACTCGCTGCCCCCGCGGAGAATCGTGGCGTTGCCGGTCTTCGTGCAGAGCACGGCGGCGTCGCTGGTGACGTTGGGCCGGGATTCGTAAATGATGCCCACCACGCCGATCGGCACGCGGACTTTCGAGATGCGCAGGCCATTCGGACGCGTCCAGTCGCGGAGCACTTCGCCCACGGGATCGGGCAGCGCGGCGACCTCGCGGATGCCGTCGGCCATGCCTTTGAGCTTTTTGGCATCGAGGGTGAGCCGCTCGATCATCGCCTTGGCCAGGCCGTCGGCGGTGGCCTTGGTGACGTCCTTGGCATTCGCCTCGAGGATGGACGGGCCGGCGGCGACGATTTCATCCGCCATGGCCAGCAGGCCTTGATTTTTCTGCTCGGCACTGGTCCGCGCGAGGACGCGCGCCGCGGCGCGGGCCCGGCGGCCAAAGTCTTCGATCTGCGATTTCAGGTCCGTCATGAGCTACAACCTCCTACAGGGTTTCGCCTTTGGCAACGAAGCGCGTCCCGACGGGCTTGCCGGCGGCGATGGCGGGGATGCGCCCGGCGTTGCGACCGCCGGCGATGAAGGTCGAGATCCCGGCGTCCACCGCGACTTTCACCGCCTGGAGCTTCGAGACCATCCCGCCCACGGAAAACTTTCCCTTTTCATTGCGCGCAAAGCCGGCCACGCGGTCGACGTCATCCACCACGCGGACGACCGTGCCGGATTTGTCCATCAAGCCATCCACGCTCGTCAGCAGGATGAGGGTGTCGGCCTCGACCAGCACCGCGACCTCGGCGGAGAGCTTGTCGTTGTCGCCGAAGCGCAACTCCTCGACCGCCACCGAGTCGTTTTCATTGATGATGGGCACGACGTTCTTGCGCTGGAAGATGTGGGCGAGGGTGTTTCGTACGTTCTGGTAGGAAAGGCGGCTGTCGAGATCGCTGTAGGTAAGAAGCAATTGCGCGACGTGCAAACCGTGCGTGGCGAAATGGGTGGCGTAGCTTTCCATCAGCTTGGTCTGGCCGATGGCCGCGCAAGCCTGGCGCGCCGCCAGGTCGTCGGGCCGGTCTTTCAGGCCCAGCACACTCAAGCCCGCGGCGACCGCGCCGCTGGAGACGACCACCACTTGATGCCCGGCCTTCACGAGACCGGCGATCTCGGCGCACAGGCGCCGGAACTGGCGGTCATCCAGAGAGGTGCCACGGGCATTCGCGAGAATGCCGGAGCCGAATTTGAGAACGATGCGTTGGGGCTGGGTGGCCATGTGGAAAAGGGAGCGGGAGTGTAGGCAGCCCGGGCCGGCTCTCAAGCGGAAAGGCGGTCGGGGGTGGGGTCGCGGGGCGGGGCGGGGAACGGGGTTTCGGGAAAAAATGGGGATACGATTAGGCACGATCAGGCACGACTGGGGTGGATTACTCTGGAGTGCGTCGTGGGGAACACGTCGCGGTTCCACACGCCCTGCGTAAAAAAAAAGGGGGCTTGATTCGCCTTTACTGGCCTTGACTGGGCTTGATTCACACTGGTGGCCACTCGCCTTGAAGCTGGAGCTTCGCAGACAAGTACGTGCCCAAACTGGAGCTTCGGCACGAGGGGCACGGGCAGGATGTTGGAAAAAACGCGAGGCTTGAGTTGCCTTGATTTACCTTTAGCTACCTTGATTTGGCTTGATTCACCCTGACGGCCCATCTCGCCTCTCGGCGACGGAACGATCGGCGATAGCTCCCTGCCCTTTCGGACATGGCTCCGCCTCACCGACCGCCATATCGACGGTCGATTGTACAATCTTTGGAAAATCTGGCTCATCTCACAGCACATCATTGGTCGTCCATTCGCTCTGTCCCTAACCCCTGCCCACCACGGGAAGCCCCGCTAACCTGACACCTCCACCCAACGCACGAGAGTGTCGCACATTCACCTGGTTTTGTCAAGCAAAATCGGCTGCGGTGGTGCCAAACCATCAGCGCAGTGAAGATGAAGCTTCCCGAGTTTCCACGCGGTTCGCTAAACTCGCCGCATGAGCGACCTCAGCCTTCGACTTTCGCAAGCAGTCCAAGCCGGCACTTTGCTGGCCAGCAGCGCCAAAAACATCGAGCAACTTCTCGCCCGGGGGAGTTCACCCACCTACGCGGAAAGCGTCACGGAACTGGTGGATCGGCAGGCCTGGGACGAACTCAACGACCGTTTTTTCAAGACCCTGGCCTTCGGCACCGGCGGGCTGCGCGGGCGGACCATCGGCAAGATCGTGACCGTCGCCGAGCATGGGGTGACGCAAGCGCTCGGGCGGCCGGAGCGTCCCTGCGTGGGGACGAACTCGATGAACTACTACAACATCAGCCGCGCTACGCAGGGGCTGGTTGCGTACCTCAAGGAGTGGTTTGCGAAGAACAATCTGCCCGGCAGACCGAGCATCGCGATCGCCCACGACACGCGGCACTTTTCCAAGGACTTCACCGAGCTCACCGCGAAAGTGGCCGCGGAGAATGGCGTGGACGTCTTCGTCTTCTCCGGGCCGCGCTCCACACCACAGCTCAGCTTCAGCGTGCGGCTGGTGAACGCCAGCGCGGGGATCGTCATCACGGCGAGCCACAATCCGCCGCACGACAACGGCTACAAGGTTTACTTCAGCGACGGCGCGCAAGTCGTGGAGCCACACGCCAGCGGCATCATCGCCAAGGTGAATGCGGTCGAGAGCGATGTGTATGAACCCGTCGCGTCGGACAAGCAGGGCGTGATTACGGTCCTCGGCCGGGAGGCCGACGGAGCCTACATGGAGCGCCTGGAGACGCTGGTGCTCGATCGCCCGATGGTCGCCGAGGCCGCCCGCAACGGCTTGAAGATCGTCTTCACTTCGATCCACGGCACCGGCGGGATCATCAGCAAACCGATGCTCGACCGCCTCGGCTTCTGCTACCACGCCGTCCCCGAGCAGGAGGTGGAAGATGGCCGCTTCCCGACGGTGAAATCGCCCAACCCCGAGAACGCCGAAGCGCTCGCCATGGCGATTGCGCTCGCGGAAAAGGAAGGCGCCGATCTCGTCATCGCGACGGATCCCGATTGCGACCGCATGGGCGTGGCCGCACGGAATGGCAGCGGCCAGATGGAATTGCTGACCGGCAACCAGATCGGCTCACTGATGGCCTACTATCGCGTGCAAAAGCTGATCGCCAACGGCGTCATCACACCGGCCAATGCGGCGCGTTGCGTGATCGTGAAGACGCTGGTCACAACCGACCTGCAAAAGGCCATCGCGGACAAGCATGGCATGCGCTGCGTGGAGACGCTGACCGGCTTCAAATACATCGGTGAAAAGCTCGGGAAATATGAGGCCGCACTGCCCGCGGACGTGCGCGCCAATTACCGGCATACTTGCGAACTCGACACCCGCAACCTGCGCCTTGAGCACAGCAGCTATTACGTGTGCGGCGGCGAGGAAAGCTACGGCTACAGCGCGGCGGATTTCGTGCGCGACAAGGACGGCAACGGCGCGACGGTCGTCTTCGCCGAAGTGGCCGCGTATGCCAAGTCGCGCGGGCTCACGCTGGTCGACCTGCTCGATGAGGCGTATTCCACCTACGGCTTTTACCTGGAGAAAAATGGCTCGCTGACTTTCGAGGGCGCCGATGGCGCGGCGAAGATCCAGCGGCTCGTCGACTCGTATGCCGGGCAGCCGCCGGCCAGCGCGGATGGCAGCGCCGTGGCGGGCACGCGCAACTTCGCCACCGAGACGTTCCAGGACGTCGAGGGGGACACCATCCCCAAGGAAAAGATGCTCATGATCGACCTGGCCGATGGCCGCCGGGTGGCGGTGCGCCCCTCGGGCACGGAGCCGAAGATCAAGTTCTACATGTTCGCGCGGCGGGCGCCGGCGGCCGGCCAATCCTTCTCCCAGGCGGAACTCGCGGCGATCAAAGCCGAGGTGAAGGCCTCGCTCGATCGTCTGTGGACTTGGGTGCAGGCGGATGTCGAACAGCGGCTCGCTTAGGCAAACGCCCTTGATTTTTTGCTAACTAACCGTCGCGAAAACCGATTCGCGTAGTATAATCGGAACTTACGCATCCCCTATGCACCACCATCCCCAATTATGAGCGGTCGCGAAATCAACCTCGACGGCGGCGAGATTTCCATCATCAAAGCGCTCGGATTGAGCAGCGGCGAAATGCTCGGTGCGGACTTGATCGACAAGACGACCACGGACCTGGCACCGGCGGAGGTGATCGACACGATCAAAGGCCTGATGTCCATGGGCTATGTGGACGCGGACAAGACAGGATTCTACAGCGTGGAAGATCTCAAGGGGATCTACTTTCGGGTGAACTCGGGATACTCCAAGGAGCTGAAGGATGCGCTCGACCCGCAGCCGAACCGGCCGAAGAGCAAGCGCGTGCGGCGCGAGTGAGGAGATTTTCGATTGCCGAATGGCGATTGCCGATTGCGGTGTAGGGCGCGTGTCCCCACGCGCCGGGCTGGCGCTGCGA
>NZ_JBDUCX010000279.1:0-8165 GCF_040003245.1 Chthoniobacter sp. | reverse complement strand
GAAGATTGTGCTCCAGAGCGGTGAGCTCGGCGCGGTTCGGCAGGTGACCTTGCCAGAGCAGGTGGACGATCTCCTCGTAAGTGACCTTTCCGGCGAGCTCATTGATGTCGTAACCGGCGTAGATCAGGACGCCTTCCGCGCCCCGCACGTCGCTAATTGCGGTGGAGTTGGCGATGATTCCTTCGAGTCCTTTGGCGGTGACAGGCATAACGTTTTTTCGTGGAGGTTTTCGGAAATTGGGGTCGCGGCACCTTACATGCTCGCTTGGCGAATTGAATTGTTTTTGGCGAATGGCTGCGCCGTTGGCGGGAAGCGTCAGCCTTTGAGGCGGGCGATCAACGTGTCGGCCATTCCGGCCGGGGTCGGCGAAACGGCGATGCCGGCGTCTTCCAGGGCGGCGATCTTCGCGGCGGCCGTGCCCTTGCCCCCGCTAACGATCGCGCCAGCGTGGCCCATCCGGCGGCCCGGAGGCGCAGTCGCGCCCGCGATGAAGGCGGCGATTGGCTTACGGCAATGCTCCTTCGCCCAGGCGGCGGCCTCTTCTTCGGCCGTGCCGCCGATTTCGCCGATCATGATGATGGCCTCGGTCTCGGGGTCGTCGTTGAACATTTTCAGCACGTCGGTGTGGTTCGTGCCATTGACCGGATCGCCGCCGATGCCGACGCAGGTGCTTTGCCCAAAGCCGCGCGAGGTGAGCTGCCACACGGCCTCGTAAGTCAGCGTGCCGCTGCGCGAGACGACGCCGACGTTGCCCTTCTTGTGAATGTAGCCGGGCGCGATGCCGATGCGGCAGCCGCCGTGGGATTTATCGCCGGTGCCGGGGGTGACGATGCCGGGGCAATTCGGGCCGATGAGCCGCGTCTTCCGGCCCTGCATGAACGCTTTCACTTTCACCATGTCGGCGACCGGGATGCCCTCGGTGATGGCGACGGCGAGATCGAGCTCGGCATCGACGCATTCCAGAATGGCGTCCGCGGCGAAGGGTGGCGGAACGAAGATGGCGCTGACCGTCGCGCCGGTGGCCTGGGCGGCTTCACCGACGGTGTCGAAGATCGGCACCTTGAAACCGTTGTGCTCGAAGGTCTGGCCGCCCTTGCCGGGCGTGACGCCGGCGACGAGCTGCGTGCCGTATTCGAGGGAGAGCTTGGCGTGGCGGGAGCCGAAGTCGCCGGTGATGCCCTGGACGAGGAGGCGGGTTTGCGGAGTAACGAGAATGGCCATGTGGCAATTAGGATTTAGGAATTAGCATTTAGCATTTGGACCGGTGCGAAGCGGTGCCGCCCATTGATGGGTGGGTTGCCTTAGTGGTGACCGGGTTTGCGTTTGTGAATGATGACCGGGTTGCCATCGGGATCGTGGACAATCGCCATGTGGCAGACGGGGGTCTCCATGGCGTCGAAGCGGAACGGCACATTGGCCTCCTTCAGCTCGGCGATAGCGGCGTCAAAGTCTTCCACCTCGAGCCCCACGCAGCAGCCGTCGCTGCTCGGCTTCCATCCCTCGGTCTTGCCGATGCCGAGGGTGCCGGCGCCGATATCATATTCGATCCAATGCCCGCCTCCGCCCATGTTGGTTTCCGACGTGACTTTCAGCCCCAGCAGGCCCTCGTAAAAGGCGCGGGCGCGCGGAATGTCCGTGACGGCATAGGAGGAAAAAGCGATCTCGACGATTTTCATGGTCGGGAATCAGGCGGCTTTCTTAACGGCGGCGACGATCTTTTTCGCGGCGTCGTCCAGGTCGTTGGCGCTGATCACGGCGAGGCCGCTTTCGGCGAGCGTCTTTTTGCCGGCTTCGACGTTGTTGCCCTCGAGGCGGACGACGAGCGGGATGGACAGGGCGGTTTCCTTCGCGGCGGCGAGGATGCCGGTGGCGATGATGTTGCAGTCCATGATGCCGCCAAAAATGTTGACCAGGATACCCTGCACGTTCGGATCGCTGAGGATGATCTTGAAGGCCGCGGTCACCTGGTCCTTCGAGGCGCCGCCGCCGACGTCGAGGAAGTTCGCCGGCTTGCCGCCCGCGTGCTGGATGATGTCCATCGTGGCCATGGCCAGGCCGGCGCCGTTGACCAGGCAGGCGATGTTTCCATCGAGACCGATGTAGTTGAGGCTGAATTCACTGGCGGCCACTTCGCGCGGGTCTTCCTCGCTCTTGTCGCGCAGGGCGAGGATCTCGGGCTGACGATAGAGCGCGTTGTCGTCGAAGTTGAACTTGGCATCGAGCGCGAGGAGTTCGCCAGTCTTGGTGATGACCAGCGGGTTCACTTCGATCTGTGAGCAATCGCGGGCGAGGAAGAGCTTGAACATCGCGCTGAAGAGCTTCGAAGCCGCGGTGATTTGCTTGCCGGTGAGGCCGAGGGCCTTGGCGATCTTGCGCGTCTGGAACGCTTGCAACCCGAGCGTCGGGTGAATCGGCTCGCGGAAGATTTTTTCCGGCGTGTGCTCGGCGACATGCTCGATGTCCACACCTCCTTCGGTGCTGGCGATGATGACCGGCGCGCCGCTGGCGCGATCGAGCAGGATGGCGAAGTAAAGTTCCTTGGCGATCGTCGCGGGCTCCGCGATGAGCACCTTGCTGACCAGCTTGCCTTCGGGGCCGGTCTGGTGCGTCACGAGCACCTGGCCGAGCATCTGGCCGGCGAGTTCGCGCACTTTTTCGACGGAGTCGGTGATGTGCACGCCGCCCTTGAAGCCATTCTGGAAAGTGCCTTTGCCGCGCCCGCCCGCGTGGATCTGCGCCTTGACGACAAACTCTTTCGTGCCGAGTCCCTGCGCCACGGCGACGGCTTCATCCGGCGTGGAGGCGACGGCGCCGCGCGTGGTGGCGACGCCGAATTTTTCGAAGAGTTCGCGAGCTTGGTATTCGTGGATATTCATTGAGCAAAAGGGGTCTACCGGCGGTTCTTCCGAAGGCGGGAAAGCACGGCCGAAACAGTCGACGGACGGTTCTTACTCAACCGCCGCGGAGTCGGGAATGAAAATCCGCGACCAATTTACGGGACGCCGCCGGAGGACGATTTTCCGCTGCGGTAGCGATCACGAATTTCGCGCGGCGATCTCACGTGTAGGGCGCGTGTCCTCACGCGCCGGGTGAGAATCCGGATTGCAGCGTCATCCCGGCGCGTGGGGACACGCGCCCTACACCCCGGCGCAGCGTACAATTCGCACACGTGGCGAGCCGCCTGCGTGCCCACCGTCCGAGTGCTCTACTGGCCGTTACCGACGTATTGCGCGGAGTAAGTCTCGAACTTGGACGTGGAGCCCAGTCGCGGCGTTTCCGTGACGTCGTAAACGTAGTTGCCGACGAGAGCTTCGGACTGGGTATCCCAGATCATCACGTCCTTCTTGGTGCCGGGAACGCTGCGTTTGTCCTTGGGCGTCTCAACAGCGATGTAGCGGGGCAGCTTTTTCTTCGCGGCGCGCACTTCCGGTGTGTCTTCTTGCTTGGCCGTCTTGCCGGTCTTCCCGGTCTTACCAGGCTTGGACGTGGGTCCGGCAGTCGAGTCGTGGCGCACGGCGTGAAGCTGCTTTGCCATGTAGGCGCGGGCATTGGCTTCCGCCACCTTGCGCTGGTATTCCGAGGCCTCGCGGCGGATGGATTGCGTCTGCGTGGTGACGATGCGCTCCATGATATCCATGGAGAAAGCCGGAGGCAGAGCGATGAGCACCGCACAACCAATGCTGGCGGCAACGATAAGACGAGGGGATGGTTTCATGGGAGGGAGGTAAAGGCGGAGATGAAGGAACTGCGCGGGTGACTAGCTGCCGGTGCCGACGTATTCGGCGGAGTAGGTTTCAAACTTGGCGGTGGAACCGACGGAGGGCGTGCTCTGCACGTCGTAGACGTTGTTGCCGACCACGGTTTCAGACTGGGTGTCCCAGATCATGACGGACTTTTTGGCCTTGGGCGAAGTCTGTTCGTTTTTCTCGGTGTCCACGGCGATGTAGCGCACCTTCTTTTTCTTCAGGGCCATTTTTTTCTCGGGAGCGAGGCGTCCGTAGTAAACCCGGGCGCGTTGCTCGGCGATCCGGCGCTGGCGTTCGGTGGCCTGGTGCTTGGCAATGACGTAGGCGGTGAAAGCCACGACGGCGCCGGTGGCGGCGCCGATGGCGATCGATTCCCCGGTGCTGGCCCCGGCGGCGCGAGCAATGCCGCCGGCAAGGATGCCGGCAGTGCTGCCGAAGACGGCGGCGTTTTCGCCGGGTGTCATGTTTTCGCAAGCGGCGACGAGCAGAGAGATGGAAGTGGCGAGTGCGACGGTTTTGAGCGTGCGGGGATTCATAGCGCTAGTTCGACAATTGTTAGAGAGAGGGCAGGCCACTGGCAAAGAAATTCGCAGGGCCGGGCGGTGCGTGGACGGGTCAGTTTTTGTAGATCACCTGGTGCTGATTGCACCAATCAATCGCCGCCCGGTTGCCGGCTTTGGCCGCCTTGCGGTACCAAGAGGTAGCCATGAGGATGTTGCGGCCCACCCCGCGACCTTCCTCGAGGGCGGCGGCATAGAGTTGCATGCTGAAGGGATTACTGGCTTTGGCGCCGGTTTCAAAGAGCTCCACCGCCTTCTTCGGGTTGGCGGCCACGCCCTGACCATTCATGTAAAGAATGCCGAGGTTGGCGGTGCCATCGAGATTGCCCTTGTCCGAGGCCTTGCTAAACCACTGCACAGCAATGGTGAAATCCTTGGGAACGCCCAAACCGTGGCTGTAGCAGAAACCCATTTCAGCCATGGACCGGGCATCGCCCGCATCGGCGGCTTGATGCAACAGTTCCGCCCCCTTTTCCGGGTCGGCCGTTACGCCCGTCCCGTGGAGATAGCACTCGCCGAGTTCGAATTTGCCGCTCGGATCGCCCTTGTCCGCGGCTTTTTGAAACAAAGCGACCGCTTTTTCCGGCTCCGGAACATTCATGCCTTCGCCCTTTTTCAACATCAGGCCATATTGCACGAGGCCCACTAAATCGTCTTTCTCTGCCGCCTTGCTGAACCACTGGACCGCGATCTTCGGCTCGGGGATCCGCAGGCTATCGCCGATGAGCAGCATGGCCGAAAGAATCTCCATTTGCGCCGATTCAAAGATTTGGGGACGCATGCCTTGAAACTCCTCGAAGGTGATCGGGCTGGGCCGGTCACGCAGATGGTTGAGCATCGTTTCCAGGTGATTCTTTCCCACGGGGGATTCGGGATAGTCCTTGGTGATCTTCAGCCACGCGTCGAGCGACTGGGACCAGTCGCCTTTTTCCTCGAGTGCTTCCGCGGCGATGACGGCGGATTTCAGCAAATCCTGCCGCGTCGGGCCGGGAGGCGGGGTGGCTGGAGCGGGCGTCGCCGGCAGGGGAGTGCTCGGGACGGGAGTGGCTGGCGGATTATCCGCGGCGATCAATCCGGTCTGGCCGTTGGTGCCGGTCTTGGAAGGATCGTCAGTCGGGTTTTGCGTCGTGGGGTCGGTCGAGTCTTTCGTTTTCGGCTTGGGCGAATGAAGGAAAAACAACAAGCCCGCGCCGGCGATGAGCACGGCGGCGAAACCGCCGATCAAAATCAACGGCGCCTTCTTTTGTAATTGCGGAGCCAGTGGGGCGACCGACGGGATGACAGGAGGAGGAGTCGATTTCTGGACGGGCGCCGCGGAGCCGGGGGCCTTGGATTCGTGACGCCGGACCTGCAAGCCATCGAGCTTCGAGAGGGCGGCATAAAATTCCCCGGCCGAGGGAAAAGAGCGGGCCGGATCCAGCGCCCGGCGCAGGACTTCATTGCCCTCCTCGGAGAGGGTGGAGAGCGGGGTGTAGCGTGCGGCCGGGCCGCCACCGTGCAGAGCGAGCGGGGAGAGCGTTCCGCCGAGCACTTCGTACGTCACCGCGCCGAGCGCCTGCACGTACTGCGGGCGGGCGTCCGCGTCGGCGGCCACTTTCTTTTCTGCGCCGCCTCCGACCATCGTCTGGCCGCCGGCCCACGTTTGCGAGGCCCCGAATTCGCGGGTCGCGCCGAGCGGATAGAGCTTCAGTTCAAAGGCCGGCCAGGTGCTGATCGGGGAGCGCAGGAGCGTCTCCCTTTCCACCAGTTGCAGGAAATGAATCTGCAACTGGTGCAGTCCGAACTGGAGATTGTTCAGCCCGAGTCGGAGCGCCTCGTCGGCCCCCGCGGCGGCCTGCTGGAGCAGCTTGAGCGCTTCATCGGCGCCGAGTTCCCGCCGCGCCTTGAGCAGCTCGAGCACGGAGAAGCCCTCGGTCCATTCGAGTACGAGGAAGCTGCCGCGGTCGACGGTTTCAAAGCCCAAAACACCGAGCAGATTCGGGTGCTTCACCGGGACCAATTTGTCGACCTCCCGCTCGAGTGCGCCCATCGCCATGGTGTCGCCGAGCGCCTCCGGATGCAGGACGATGAGGCGCACTTCCGTCTTCCGCTGGGTGTCGTAGGCGCGGAAAACACGGCCCGCATTGGTCTCCCCGCAGGACTGGGCCACGCGATAGCGATTCGCGATGGTCGTATTCGTTTCGAAGCTCCCCACGTAGGGAGAGGACACCGTGCTGTCTTCGAGCAGGGTGGCGAAATCCTCCGAGTGCTCGACCGCTTCGGCCGTCATCGGGGCGGCGCCACCGGCGCTGGTGATTTTTTCGATGGCCGTCTCGATGCCCCGGCGCAATTCCGCCGGGGTCTGGTAGCGATCGTCGGGATCCTTGGCCAGCATCAGGCGCAAGACGTCGGCCACCGCCGGGGGCGTCTTGTCCAGCCTCTCGAAAGGTGGCGGCTTCGAAAGATGCTGGCTCATGACCTGGGCCATGGAGCCGGCGAACGGCGCCTGCCCGGCGAGCATGTACCAGAGCGTGACCCCGAGGGAATAGATGTCCGACCGGGAATCGAGCTCCTTTTCCTCGAGCTGCTCCGGGCTGGCAAAATGCGGCGTGCCGACAAAACCACCCATGCTGAGCGTGGCGGCGTCTTCCCCTTCCGGAACAACCGAGGCCTTGGCAAGGCCGAAGTCGATGACCTTGGCGACGAGCTCGTCGTCCTCTTTGACGAGCATGAGGTTCGCGGGCTTGATGTCGCGGTGCACGAGACTGTGCTGCGCGGCGGCGTTGAGCGCGCGGGCGACCTGGGCGGTGATGGTGAGGGCGAGCACCGGGGCGAGCGGCCCTTGGCGCTTGATCAGCGCATCGAGCGTTTCGCCATCGATGAACTCCATGGCGTAAAACCACGTGTCTCCCTCGGTGCCGAGGTGAAAGACCGAGGCGACGTGCCGGTTGCGGAGCTGGGCGGCGGAGCGGGCCTCGCGGACAAAACGCTGCCGCGCGACTTCGCTGTTGAGATAAGTCGCGTTAATGACCTTGAGCGCGACCGGCATCCTCAGGCTCGTGTCAAAAGCCTTATAGGTAATGCCCATGGCGCCCCGCCCCAGCTCAAAAAGTGAGCCGTCGTCGCGGGTCAAAACTTCGTAATGGTCGAAGACTGCGGTATCAGACATGAAATATTTTTCGCGTCGCCTATTGTGCAGACGCTGTCAAATGTTGCAGTTTTCCGTGGCCTTCCGCAATGTGCAAACAGCAAACTGCTGTTCCAACCCTCATGGGAGCCAAACTTTCGATCCAACCAGCCCAAGCCGACGCCTTCGATGTTCCCATCGGAAATACGGCCACGATTGGCCGTACCCGGGAGAATACCGTCTGCCTGAGTTTCAGTCCTCTGGTCTCGCGGCAGCATGCCATCATCCGCTGCCACAATGGCTGGCAATACCAACTCATCGACCTCGGCAGCCGCAATGGGACCTACGTCAATGACCAGCGCGTGGTCATGCCGGTGACGCTGACCGACGGGGCGAAAATCCGGATTGCCGACAACATCATGATTTTCTCCGAGCACGCCGACGAGAGCTCGGGCGAACATAACGCCATGACGCTGGTCGGCACGATGTCGTCTTCCGACCACAGCGTGGTCGAGTCGCGCCCGGTGGCGCTGCTGGTCTGCGACATCCGGGGCTTCAGCACGATGTCCGAAAAAATTCCCAGCGCGGACATGGCGCAGATGTTGGGCGCGTGGTTCCGCGAGACCGGCAACCTGGTCGCGCAGAGCGGCGGCACGATCGACAAATTCATCGGCGACGCCATGCTCGCCTATTGGGCCGGTGCGGGCCGCGCCCCGGCCGATTGCGGCACCGCCTTTGCCGCCGCGAAAATGA
>NZ_JBDUCX010000278.1:0-8202 GCF_040003245.1 Chthoniobacter sp. | reverse complement strand
ACGCGCGTCATCTCGTCGATGCCTTGAAGGCAAAGGGCCAGGGACAGGTGCTCAACCGCCAGGAGATCGTCACCACGCTGGAGCCGGGCATCGAATACTTCGTGCCGGACAAATTTCGCCTCGAACCGGAGTGGCTCTGCGTCGTGTTGGGCGCGCTGGTCTATTCTGGCGACGGAGTGCTGGCCGTTCCCGGCGCAAAGTTTGACGCATCCAATCTCCCGGCGCTCACCGCAACACCTGTCGCTGAGCTGAAGAACTTCAAACACCTCGAACGCCCGAAAGACTGGAACATCCCGAGCCTCAAGGCGCTCTTTGAGTTGATGGATTTGCCACCGGGCATGGCCATGCAGGTCACGCAGGGTGCCGATGTGCCGGTGCAGCAGCTCCACAAGGTTATCACCGAGCGCGTCGAAAAATTGGTCCTCGCCCGCCAGCACTTGCTCAACGGAATTCCGTTTTGGGGGCAGGCTCTCTACACCGAGGCCGAGATCGAGCAGAACTCTGCGGTTCTCACCAAAGCCAAAGACTTCCTTGAGAGCCTTCAAGCCTACAACACGCCGGGCAAGCTCAAAAACTTCAAGTATGATGCGGCGGAGATCACAGGATACAAGACCACGTTCGGAAAGCTGAAGGAAATCGACTGCCTTGAAGCCTTCGCGCTCGAAGTCAGCCAGCTCACGCAGTATCTCAGCATGGCCGAGACGGTGCTTTCGGACGATCACGCCTGGGCTGTTCAGAGCAAAGCCGTACGCACCGAGATTTTGGGTGATGTCCGCAAACCCGCCCGGCGGGAATCGGATGCATTCAAGACGGATGTCGTCAAACGGCTCAAGACGCTCAAGGCTTCCTACATCAAGGCCTATCTCGACCTATACCGCAGGGCACGGCTGAGCATCGCGCAGGACAAGGAGAAGAATGCGATGCTTCAGGATTTCCGGCTGAAGAATCTCCGCCGGCTTGCGACAATTGAGACGATCAACCGGCAGCAGCTTACCGAGTTCGACCGCCAGCTTGAACGTCTGAAGACTGGTGCGGCGCTCACCGAAAAGGATCTAGAATCGGAGCCAAAGTCCGACTTCTGGCCCAGCATGGAAACTGACAGCGTCTCCGCGGAGACACGCCTTCAGAATCTCAAAGGTGAACTCGAGAAAATCTACAAGAGCTGGTCGAACGCGCTGCTCAACGACCTGGCCGATCCGGTTATCCAGAGTCACTTCGACCTACTCAAGCCAGGTCAAAAGAAGCTCCTCGGCGACTTCACCACAGCCAAGGAACTGCCGGACGAGATCAGTCAGGAATTCCTCGCGGCCATCCAGCAGGCCCTTTCCGGTCTGTCGAAGGTGCAAGTGCAGATCGACGACCTGCGCAACAAACTCTTCCCGGATGGCAGCCCGGCAACTCCCGACGAGTTTCGCAAGCGATTCAACGAATACGTCGAGCAACTGCTCAAAGGGCGTGACGCGGCCAAGGTGCGAATCGTCATTGGTTAATTCTGCGGCCAACGAATGGGCACGCGCTTCATCCACACAGCCGACTGGCAGATTGGCAAACCGTTTGCCGGAATTGAAGACGTCCACAAGTGCGCTCTTGTGCAGCAGGAGCGACTGAACATGATTCAGCGAATCGGCGAGGCAGCCGTGCAGCATCGGGCTGAGTTCATCCTCGTCGCGGGCGACCTTTTCGATACGCCCACCGTGACCAAGGCGACGGTGACCGCCGCGTGCAGTGCCATCGGGCGGCTCGGCGTCCCGGTGCTAGCGATCGCCACCGCTGCCCGGCTCGCTTGTGCCGGTGAGCAGTTCACGATGGACATGGTTTTCACGCAGAGCGCCGCCGAAAACGGCAACGAATCCCCCACAGTATGACTCTCGAAGAACTGAAAGTGCGCCTGAAGCAGATCGAGTGGCGCGATATTGAATACAAAGAGGCAACTCAGGACGTGCCGAAGCGGATCTACAAAACCGTTTCCGCCTTTGCCAACACTGTCGGCGGCTGGGTTGTTTTCGGCATTCAAGAGAAAGACGGCCAGTTCACGATCAAGGGGGTTGCCAATGCCGATGAGTTGCAGGGCAGCTTCATCGGGACCTTGCGGCAAAAAGGGAAATTCAGTTGCGCGATTTCGTTCAAGGAGGACGTGCTGATCGACGAGGCCGGCACAGTGCTGGTCTTTTACATCCCGGAAGTCCATCGGGCCCACAAACCGGTTCACGTTGACGGTCGAATCGACGAATCCTACGTACGCAAAGGTGGCACCACGCAGATGTGCAACCGGGATGAAATCGAGGCATTTTTTCGGGACGCGGCCACCGAGCATCACGAAGATCGCGCCGTTGAAGCGCTCGACGTCGCGACCTGCTTCGATGCCGATAGCATGAAGTGGTATCGCCATTTCTTCGGCGAGCGCCATGCCGGCCACGAAACCGAAGCCAAGACGGACCTGGAATTCCTCGAACATTTCGGCCTCGTCGTTTCGGTCGAGGGAGTCCTTCGTCCGACCCGGGCGGCTATTTTGCTTTTCGGCACCAGTGCCGCCATGCACCGCGTGCTCTCGCGGCAGGTCGTCGATTTCTTCATCTTCCAGTGCACGAAGGCTGACAGACTACCCGAGCAACGGTGGGACGACCGCATTGAGTCGCTCTCCGAAGGCAATCTGCTCAAAGCATGGCAGCGCATCGTGGAGGTCTATCGCACACGCTTCGCTGAAAGCCGGTTCGAGTTGGACGCCACCAGCATGCAGCGCAAAGGCACGCCCCCGGATTACCTCGCCTTTCGTGAAGCCGTCCTGAACCTGCTGATCCATCAGGATTACGGCGACCAGACACGGAAAGCGACGCTCACGCTCTACGCAGATGAGGTCGAGTTTTGGAATCCGGGTGCCTCCTTCGTCAGCGGTGAGGAGTTCTTCAAGCCGGGCGACAAACCCGTCCGCAATACCCGTCTCCGCGCCATGCTCACCCGCATCGGTATCGGCGAACAGGCCAACACGGGCATCCGCAACATCTTTGCCCACCAGCGGGAGATGGGCCGCGTGCCACCGAGACTTCTGAACGACCCGGTCGGACACGCTTTCTCCGTCACGCTCTCCAAACAGACCCTCGTCTCCGAACGCCAGAAACTCATCCGGGACAGCCTCGGTGCCCAGCTTTCGGACGAGCAGGCTGCCGTCTTCATCCACTGTTGGCATCGGGGTGAGATTCGTCCTCTGGAGGCGCAATCGGTCTGCGGGCAGCCCTTGGCCGACACACAGGCGATCCTGAAGTTCCTCGTCGTCCAAAGCCTGCTGGAGCGGCACGCCGACCCATCGGGGGAATTCTTTCGCGTCGCCGAACACCTGCGCGAAATCTTGGCGGGCACCGGCAATCCTGTTCAGTCCACCGCTTCCAGCTTGTTCACTGAACAAGTCAAGCCCGATGCCGGCAGCTTGTCCACTGAACAAGCCCCCGCCTTGGGCCGGTCGTTCCGGCCGACCATGAAGCACCTCCTGGTGCTCGCCTATTGCACTCAGCCGCGATCTATCTCCCAAATTATGAGCCACTTGGGAGTGACCAGCCGCCAGCACGTCAAATATCAATACCTCGACCCGCTCTTGAGAGACGGCTGGCTGCGGATGACTGAGCCTGACCGGCCCACCAGCCCTACGCAAGCCTACGTCACCACCGATCTCGGTCAGAAAAACTCGCCGCCGACCGACGGCTGAACGACCCTTTCCCTACCGCACACACCATGAGCCAGCAAAATCTCGCCCTGAAAAACGCCGACGGCACCGGCGCGGTCGAATGCCTTGGGCAGACGTTTCCCAGCGAGGAGGCGCGGTGGAAGCATTTTTTGACGCTGCTCGCGGCGAAGCTCAAAGACCCGGAGTTTCGCAGAATCGAGGGGTTCCCCATCGGCAAGGACGAGGACATTCTCGCGCTCTCGGACCCGCCCTACTACACGGCCTGCCCGAATCCGTGGATCGGCGACTTCCTGACAGCCTACGGCACGCCTTACGACCCGAAGAAGCCCTACCACCGCGAGCCGTTCGTGGCGGATGTGCATGAAGGGAGAGAGCATCCCATTTACAAGGCTCATGCCTACCACACCAAAGTGCCGCACCGTGCCATCATGCGCTACATCCTGCACTACACGGAACCAGGAGACGTGACCTTCGATGGCTTTGCGGGAACGGGTATGGCGGGCGTGGCTGCGCAGCTCTGTGGTGACCGTGCAGAGGTTCAGGCGCTCGGCTACCGCGTGCGCGATGATGGCGTCATCCTTGATGAGGAAGGCAAAGCCTTCTCCAAGCTCGGGGCGCGGCGCACCATCCTGAACGACCTCTCCCCAGCGGCCACCTTCATCGCCTACAATTACAACACACCAGTAGACGTGGACGCCTTCGAACGCGAGGCGAAGCGCATCCTTAAGGAGGTCGAAGATGGCCTGGGGTGGATGTATGAAACCAAGCACAAAGACGGCACCAAGCGCCGGATCGACTTCACGGTTTGGAGCGAAGTTTTCACCTGCCCGGAGTGCGGCGGCGAAGTGATCTTCATCGATGAGGCTTTGGACGACGAGGCGGGTAGCGTCCGCGCAGAGTTTCCGTGCCCTCACTGTGACGCCATGCTGAGTAAACGCAAGGTCGAGCGGATGTTTGAGACGGTAGTGGACCCGCTGCTCGGCGGGTCGTGGAAACGGGTGAAGTTCAAGCCATGCCTGATTCAATACCGTGTTGGGAAAACGAAGCACGAGAAAGCGCCCGATGCGGACGACCTCGCGATTCTCACGCGCATTGAAAAACTCCCGTTGCCGAAGTCCGTACCATCGAACCTTTGGCCTATCGAACAAATGTATCATGGCTCGCGAATTGCGCCGAAGGGCTTCACGCACACTCATCAGTTTTTCCTCCCTCGACCGTTGCACGCGCTGGCCGCACTTTGGGAATGCGCGACAGGCGTATCCGACGCACGGGTCCGCGCGATGTTGCTCTATTTCGTTGAGCAAACGATTTGGGGATTGTCACGCATGAATCGCTACAGCCCGACCCACTTCTCGCAGGTGAACAGGATGCTCAATGGGGTCTATTACATCGCGTCCCAACATGCCGAATGCAGCCCGTGGTATATCCTTGACGGAAAGCTGAAGCGGCTGGTCGGCACGTTTGGATACAATGCCCGATTCAAGGGCTTTTCGCAGGTAACTACAGCTTCGGCGGCAACGGCAGCGCTCCCTCCGGAATCTTTGAACTACATCTTCACCGACCCACCATTCGGCGAGAATATCTACTACGCCGACATGAACATCCTCGTGGAGTCGTGGCATCGTGTCTTCACAAACACCAAGACCGAAGCCATTATTGATGAGGCGAAGGGCAAGGGCTTATCCGAGTATCAGCAGCTCATGCTCGATTGTTTCCGGGAGTATTTCCGCGTCTTAAAGCCCGGTCGCTGGATGACAGTTGAATTTTCCAACTCGAAAGCGTCTGTCTGGAACGCGATCCAAACTACATTGCAGGAGGCCGGCTTTGTCGTCGCAAACGTCGCCGCGCTCGACAAGCAGCAGCGCAGCTTCCGCTCCGTGACGAGCCCTACCGCCGTCAAACAAGACCTCGTCATTTCCGCCTACAAGCCGAACGGAGGACTGGAAGAGCGCTTCGCCAAGCGAGGCGAAACCGAGGAAGGCGTGTGGGATTTCACCCAGACACACCTGCGCAATCTGCCCGTGGTCAAAGCCCGCGGCGGCCAGCTCGAATTCATCGCCGAGCGCGACCCGCGCATTCTCTACGACCGGATGGTCGCCTTCTACGTGGGCCACTCGACGCTGGTGCCGCTCAGCTCCGCCGAATTTCAGGCCGGGCTGGCCGAGCGCTTCCCGCAGCGCGACGAGATGTTTTTCCTGTCCGAACAGGTGAACGAATACGACAAGAAGCGCTCCCAGATGCAGGACATCGGCCAGATGAGCATCTTCGTGGAGGACGAGAAATCCGCCATCGCCTGGCTGCGGAATGAGCTGAAGGACAAACCGCGCACCCAGCAGGACATCCATCCCGACTTCCTCCAGCAGCTCAACGCGAGCTGGAAGAAATGGGAGACGCGCCCCGAGCTGCGCGCGCTGCTGGAACAAAACTTCCTGCGCTACGAAGGCGACGGCGAAGTGCCGAGCCAGATCCACAGCTACCTCTCGTCCGACTCCAGCAAAGAGCTGCGCAATCTGCCGAAGGACCATCCTCAGCTCCGCCACAAAGCCAAAGACCGCTGGTATGTGCCCGACCCGAAGAAGAACATTGACGTGGAGAAACTGCGGAACCGCCGCCTTCTTGAAGAATTCTGGACCTACCTCCCCGCCGGCTATTCGCCCCCCGCGCTCAACCCGAATCGGGGGGAAACTCTCCCTGGCATGAAGGTGCCGATCCCGAAAATCCCCAAAGGCAAAAAGCTCAAGGAACTCCGCACCGAAGCCGTCCGCGTGGGCTTCAAGGAATGTTACCGGCTGAAGGATTACCAGACGATCCTGATCGTCGCCGAGCAACTCCCCGAAAGCGTGCTCAACGAAGACGAGACGCTCCAGATGCTCTACGACACCGCCGTGACGCGTACGGGCGGCAACGACTGAATTCGCTCATCCCATGATTACAAAACTCGGATTCAAAAACTTCAAAGCTTGGGAGCAGTTCGGACCAGTGCCCTTGGCCCCTCTGACGGTACTCTTCGGAGCCAACAGCTCCGGAAAGAGCAGTGTGGCACAGATGCTCTTGATGCTGAAGCAAACGGCGGAATCCCCGGACAGGAAGATGGTCTTGAATACTGGGAACACGAAAACGGCGGTCGATGTGGGCAACTTCTACGAAATGGTGTACGAGCACGACGAGAAACGCAAAATCGGGTTCGATCTCACATGGTCGCTGCCGAAGTCGCTGACGCTGACGGACAGCTATGGCCAGACTGCTTACTCGGCTGACGAGATTCGATTTGAGGCGGAAGTGGGGCTCGTCGGTCATAGCAACGCGCCTGGAGTGGAGAGCTTCAACTACACATTTGGTGATGCAGATAATGACGGCTTTGCCGCCGGGATGTGCCGTTCAGAAAAGGCCAGCGCGCCTTACGAATTGACGCAGGACAATTACAAGTTTGTGCGGAATCAGGGACGCAAGTGGCCGATCACGGAGCCGTTAAAGTGCTACGGCTTCCCTGACGAAGTGGTGAACTATTACCAAAACGCGGATGTGGTGAAAGCGCTTACTTTGAGCTTTGAGAAGCTCTTTCAGGAGGTCTTCTACCTCGGTCCTTTACGGGAGCGGTTCGTTCGCCAATACACTTGGACGGGGGAAACACCGGAACATGTGGGCTGGAAAGGCGAATCGGCGGTGGTGGCAATCCTTGCGGCGCGGGAGCATTCCTTCAACCGAGGCAAAGGCTCGCCAAGGAAACCCTTCGGCGAGGTGATTGCATTCTGGCTTCAGCAGATGGGATTGATCGAAAGTTTTGAGGTTAAGCCCGTGGCTCCCAGACGACGCGAATACGAGGTGCTGGTCAAGACGCCGGGCGCTCGGAAGATGGTCAACATCACCGATGTGGGTTTTGGCATCTCGCAATTTCTGCCAGTGCTTGTGCAGTGCTTTTATGCGCCGCCCGGCTCGGTTATCGTGATTGAGCAGCCGGAAATCCATTTGCATCCGGCGGCGCAGGCGTGGCTCGCGGACCTGTTCATCGAAGTCATCCGCTCTTGGGGAGATGGTCGTCGGCGCAACGTGCAACTGATCATCGAAAGCCACTCCGAGCATTTCCTGCGAAGGTTGCAACGGCGGATCGCCGAGAAAGCTTTCTCAAGGGATGAAGTCGCGGCCTATTTCTTCCGACCAAGCGAATCGGGGGCCAAACTGGAGACGCTCGATGTGGATATATTCGGCAACATTCGCAACTGGCCGGAGAAATTCTTTGGTGACACGATGGAAGATGCTGTCGCCATGACCGACGCGCAGATGCAGCGAATGCAGGCTGGGGAACGTCCGCGATGAGTAACGGTGTCGCTCCATGCGTCGTGGACACAAACGTCGTCTTAGTCGCCAACAAAATCTTCCCAGATGCTTCCGCGGAGTGCATCCAGAATTGCGCGCAGCGGCTCCGCGAAATCTGCACCGGCGGTCATGTTGTCGTGGACGATTTGATGCGCATTGACGTGACTGCGCTTTTTTGAGCCGGGAGAAGAGTTAGTCTGGGGGTAAAGAAA
>NZ_JBDUCX010000277.1:0-8217 GCF_040003245.1 Chthoniobacter sp. | reverse complement strand
CCGGAACCGTTCGCGGCCACGTTGCCGGGGTCGCCGCCGCCGCGCGCGAAGCGAGCGTGAGGCGGAAGATGGGCATGAGCGCAACGGACATTGCCGCCAAGTCGCCGCCGCCGCGCGCGAAGCGAGCGTGATCGGGTTCCATCGCTCACGAAAACTCTCCGTGACAAAACGTGACAAATGAACAGCTTTTCCGTGCCCTTTAGTGACCATCTCAGCTTTGTCTCAAGCAATGCACGAATATCGTAAGTATCTGTAAATAAGCACTATAGATCCTTGTCTATCGGTCACGGAAACAGGAAGCTCAACGGATTCGAATCCCGTTAGGGTCACCATCTTTCAAAGATGGTGATCGCGCAGCGAATTCGAACCTCGGTTCGACTGCGCAACGCGTCAGCGTCACCCCACACCGCCGGAGGCGCAAAATGCGGGGCCTACGGCAACACGGGGCCAATCCCGTCCCCCGCAAACCCGCAGTCCTACTATTTTTCGGGGATGGGATTGCATGAGGTGTGTCGGAAATTAAATTGCAGAAAAAGGCCACCAAAAGCGCTGTTTTCCGCAATGGAGCCAACTGAGCCCATGGAGCCAACTGGGCCAACCGGGCCAATGCAGCCAATGCAGCCGCCGCTACGGTGCCAGCTCGGCGGACGCTCCGCCGTTACGGCTTCTTCGGCGTCTCGGGTGCCTTCTTCGCCGGCGGCGGCGTGGGCGTGGCCGCAGGCGTCCGATTCTCCAGATCCTGCGCCTCGCTCGTCATCACCGTGAGCCGCGAACCCTGCACCTTCGCCCACTCGGCGAACACCGTGCCGTCGGCCAGCACCCATTTGGCATCGTCGGGAGTCGTGCCCTTGTCCTCGCCCCATGTCTGGCCTTTGCTGTTCGCCGTCATCAGCGCCCCCACCTCGGCGCCGTTCATTTTCGTGCCGTCCTTCTTGGTATACATTTCAAAGGAAGACTTCCCGTTCAGCACCCCCACCACGATCAGGAATCCCTTGTACATATAACCCCGGATTGACACCCCCGGGAGATGCGAAGTCCCCGTCTTCGTCTGCTTGCCATAGCGCTGCACGAGCTCCGCCTCCGTATCGCCGAGACACCCCCAGGCGGACGAGGCGAAGACAGCGAGCGCGAGCAGGGGGGCCAGCAATTTCATAGTGCCCTATGGGTATCGCCAATTCCCCGGCCCGTCCAAGGACGAAAATGAGGCGCGCTTTTTTCCAAAATGGTTTTCTCCAGAGCTTTCGCAGGGCGGTCCTCAGGAACCCTGCCACTCCCGCACTTCATCGGGGCGGCGCGCATTGCCATATTGTACGATGACCTCGGGAGTGACCGACGCGTTATCCGGCAGCGGCGCCGTTTGCTTCGCCTTGCCCATCTCCAGCACACTCTTCACCCCGGCCAGGACTTCCGAGCCACTCACCGCCCCGAGATCGTCGCGGTAATAGTCGAACCACGGAATTCCCTGCCGGCTGTACTCCCTGGCGGTCAGCGGTGGATGGGGAGGATTGCTGCCCGTGATCTGCCGCCAGACTTGCGAGTTGCACAAGTGCACGAAACACCGGCTCGGGAGCGACGTATCCCAGTCCGCGAAGTCACGCCGATCCTTGAAAACCTCCTGGCGCATCATTCCACCCGCCCCGAGCCCCATATCACTATAGATCTCAGTCATTGGTAGCCGGGGTTCCGCGCAAAATCGCGTGGCCATCTGGGGCATTGGTCCGACCAGTTCCTCCAGAAGATCCTCCAGCTTGGTGGGCAATTTTCCCGCCATGTGTTGGTGAAAGTACACCTCGCTCTTTAGCGGGAAAACTTGGATTTGAATGCCTCCCACGTCGGCTTGGCCCGTCAGTTGTTCCTCCACCGAGTAACCACCGCCCAGCGGCATGGCGACGAATTGGCGGATGATCCCCTTGCTCACCGCAAATCCGTCGAGCCACCGTTGCAAGGGCATGACCAAATAGTTCTGCGGCTCGCGACGCAACTCCGCCGTCCACCCTTCGCCCGTCACCGCATTGATCTTCCCTGCCGCCACCTTCACCGCACAGGGGTACTGCCCGTCGAACCGCAGCCACAGCGCCTCGCTCTGGTGCATCGGCATCATCACGCCGCCGTGCTTCAGCCACGCCTCCGGAACCTTGTTCGGAAAATCGTCCACGTGCTGCAGTGGAAATCGTCCCAAACCCGCGGGCAGCGGATAGTCCCTGCCGTCATCCGGGATGCGCAGCGTGCGCTGAAATTCGACTTTCAACGTGGAGCGCCCGGGCTTCGGCTCCATGCCGGGGTAACCGCGGCATTTGAAGCGGAGCGCCGTGGCGATTGTTTCGGCAGTCGCTTTGCGGATCGTGTCCGACGCCTGTTGGCGGGTGCTGTCCGCGACGTAGCGAAGCGGCGACTGCGTCTCCAGCTTCGTGATGACCTTCTCGCGATCTTCCGCCAGCATCTGCGGCACCGTCCTCTGGATATGTTCCTCTATGAAGCGCCGCAATGCTTCCTCCACCTCGGGAAAGCGGAAAAGCAACTGGTCTGATTGGAGCGTGATCATAGTCAGGTTTGGGTTGTTGATTCGGTTTTGTCGGAAAGGGACCTCACCATTCGCCGTCGCGCACCTGGCGCGCCATCTCCGCCACCTGCCGGGCCGGGGCGCGGCGGATCGCGCGCAGCAGTTCGGCCACCAGCGCCGGCCGATGCCGGATGATCTCCAGCAGATCGCCCGACACCTTGCCCGCCAGGGCCAGCAGCGCATCGCGGTCCGCCTCCAGTTCATCGGCGAGGCGGCAAATCGTCTCCTCCCCAGGAGGCGGCTGTTCGCCCCGCTCGATCTTGCTCAGGTAGGAAGGTTCGATCCCGATGCGCGTAGCGACCTGGCGGAGGGAAAACCTCCGATCTGAGCGAGCCCTGGTCAGCCGCCGATCGCGAAGAAATTCACCGAAAGAGGAAACGTGCGGCATAGAGTGTGTAGTAAATACTACACACGCGAAGGAGAACGGCAAGAGTTTTTTGTAGGGGGTGTTTTTTGGAGTGATGGATTTTGGAGGGCGCGTTTGCGTTCGCGGCCCCGGCGAAACTCGTCCGAAAAAGGCGTCCTCGCCCCCCCGTCCCCATGGTCCATGACCGTGCCACCCAGTCGTCCTTCTCCCCCGTCCGAAATTCCCCACCCCGCCCCTCTTCGTGTCTTCGCGCCTTCGTGGTGAAATCCCACCGCTTCGCCCGACCCCGCGCGCTTACGCCCTTTCGCCTTTCGCCCTTCGCCCTTTCGCCCTTCAATATCCCCCGCATGCCCTTCGACCCCGAAGAACCCTACAACGACCTCCCCCTCCTCCCGCCGCGCGGCGAGCTGGAGACCAAGGCCGTCCTCAAGCGCTGCGTCGCCGCCAACAAAGCCCTCGCCGAACTCAAGGGCACCGGCGACCTCATTCCCAACCAGAGCGTCCTCATCAACGCCATCCCCCTCCAGGAAGCCAAGCTCAGCTCCGAGATCGAGAACATCGTCACCACCCAGGACGCCCTCTTCCAGGCCGCGCTCGATGAAACCCGCGCCACCGACCACGCCACCAAGGAAGTCCTCCGCTACCGCACCGCCCTGCGCCGCGGCTTCGAATCCATCCAGGCGCGCCCCTTCCGCCTCAGCCTCATGGAAGAACTCTGCGGCGTCCTCCGCCACGAAAAGGTAAAATTCCGCGCCCACGAAGGCGTCATGATCGGCAACCCCGTCACCAAGGCCATCACCTACACCCCGCCCACCGGCGCCGCCGTCATGCGGAAGAAACTGGCCAACCTCGAGGAATTCCTCCTCAGCCACGAAGGCGACCTCGACCCCCTCGTGCGCATGGCCGTCGCCCATTACCAGTTCGAAGCCATCCACCCCTTCACCGATGGCAATGGCCGCACCGGCCGCATCCTCAATATCCTCTTCCTCATCCACGCCGGGCTCCTGCGCATCCCCGTCCTCTACCTCAGCCGGCACCTCATCCAGCACAAGGTCGAGTACTACCGCCTCCTGCGCGGCGTCACCGAGCGTGGCGATTGGGAAGCCTGGCTCCTCTTCCTCCTCACCGGCGTCGAGGAGACCGCCACCTGGACCACCGGCCGCATCCTCGCCATCCGCGACCTCTTCGACGAAACCGTCGCCCTCTGCCGGGCCAAACTCCCGGCCAAAGTCTACTCCAAGGAACTCATCGAACTCATCTTCGCCCAGCCCTACAGCAAGATCGGCTTCCTCGTCGACGCCGGCATCGCCCAGCGCCAGACCGCCTCCGAGTACCTGCAAGCCCTCGAGCACCTCGGCATCCTCCAAGGCGAAAAACGCGGCCGCGAAGTCCACTACCGGCATCCTGCCCTGGTCAAAGTCCTCACCGCCTAGCCGCGATTTCCTCCTCGTTCACCGCCCTTCCAGAGTCACCCCACTGAGCAGGGCGAACAGCGGTTCGTTGATGTAAAAATTCGTCCTCCCCGTCTTCTGCTTGCGCACAAATCCGGCCTTGGTCAGTTGATCAAGATACTTGGCCGCCGTGACTCGCGACACCGCCAGCTCCCGCTCCACAAACTCGATCTTCGTGTAAGGATAGCGGAAGAGATTGTTCAGCAGTTCCTGGCTGTAGAGCTTGGGCAATTGCTCGCGCAGGCGGTGCTTCGTGCCCACCATCAGCTCGCGGAAGGACTTGACCAGTGCAATGGCGCTGCGCGATGTCACGGCCACGCCGCGCAGCAGGTACAGACACCACTCGGCCCAGCGCCCTTCGTCCCGCACCCCTTGGAGCAGGCGGTAGTAGTCCCGCTTCGTCGTGGTGATATAACGGCTCAGGTACAGCACCGGCAGATCCAGCAGGCCCTCGCGTTGTAGCACCAGTAGATTCAGGATCCGACCCGTCCGCCCATTGCCATCGTAAAATGGGTGAATGCTCTCAAACTGATGATGCGCGATCGCCATTCGCAACAGCGGATCCAAACCGTCTTGCGCGTGGAGAAAGTCGACGAGATTCCCCATCAGCGACTCCACCACCGTCCCGTCCTGCGGCGGCTCATAGATCACCTGCCCCGTGGCCTCGTTTTTCAAGACCGTCCCAGGCAGCTGGCGCAAGCCCGCGCGGTTTTGTTCCAGTTCCGCCTGCACCGCCAGCACCGTTTCCAGCCGGATCAGTCCCGAGGCACGCACCGCCTCCGAGCCCACCCGCAACGCCGCCACGTAGCGGCGGACTTCTTTCGCCGCCGGCGATTCCGCCGCCGCATCGCGCGCGTACAGTTCGTCGTGCGTGGTGATGATGTTCTCGATCTCCGAGCTGTCTTTGGCCTCCTGAATCGCCAGCGTATCGAGCAGGATGCCTTGGTTCGGCAGTGATTCACAGAGCCCCTTGAGTTCGGCCAAAAACCGGTGGGCTTCGGCCAGCGTCGCCCATAGTTCACGGGTCTCCAACGAGGCTGGATCCTTTAATGGTAGCGGCAACAACGACATATATAGAAAATCGCATTTTACTTATCACGATTTCCTCGACATGTAAATAAAATCGCGAATTCTTTACACATAGAAACCGACATGTCGATTTCTCCGACACGTCGCAGCACACCCCTGATACATGTCGAAATAGGAATACTATTTCGACACGTCCTGCGGATATGTCGAAATCACCGACGCATCACGAGGATCCGTCGACGTGGTTCGCGTTTTTCGACATGTGATCCGCGTCTCTCAGGCTGAAAGCCCACCTCACCGGCCAGTTGCCTTTCGACGCCTATTGTTTCGAGGTCTTGTCGAGTTCCCCGAACAGCTCGTCCGCGAGGGTTTGAATCTGCAGATTTGCCGACGCCTGGCATGCACGATAAAGCGTATTAATCTTGTCCTTGATGACCTCGCGAATTCGCGCGCTCCACGCCCCCGAAGTCACATACGCTTCGCGAAATTTCCTGATTCTTAGCAGTGCAGCGCGAAGGCCTTCAGTCCTCTGATCAGAGTCGGGCCACACCGTTTTCCAATATGCACATGTTTTGCATGTAGCGGGGCACCTGCTACCATCATGCGAGAGAAAAGATTCCCAGCCACTTTCGGCCAACTTCAGGATTTCTAGCTGATCATCTTGTCGCTTCGAACTGTTGCATCGCTTGCAAGCGACGATGACGTTTCCTTGGACATGTAATCCGAGACGAAATCGGTTCATCCCATCGAGATGTTCCACCGATGCTCTATCAGCTTCGAGGATACGCTGACAATAGCCGCAACGGTCTTCGAATGTAGTCACGACGGCCCGCGCATAGTCGGCGTCTGTCACCCCTTGGCCTACTACAGCAACCACACGTCGACTGATCTCGTGCAATAGCATGCTAATGAGTTTGTTCGCTACATCGGACTTTGCACGCGATGTCGCGCGCCGCAAGTAAGCGGCAGTGTCAAACTGCATGAGATTTTTTCGTGGAGGTTTTAGTCGTTGCGTCCATTGCCAGTAACCACCGCACGTCCACTTTCAAAACGAGTGCGAGCGCGCGTACCTCGAAATCGAACGCAGACCTCAGCCCACTCTCGATCTTGGTAATTGCTACCCGATCTAGTTCAATTCCTTCAGCCGCAAGTCGCCCCGAAAGCTGATCTTGCGTCAACGGGGGCTTGAAATCCCGACGAGCTTCCCGGAGTCGGTTCCCCGATGATATTTCGGCTTGGCGTGCGCCTCTTTGGGGTCGATGGCATCCGCGATTTCGTAGCAGGCGCAGCGCCGGCCAGTGTTCGTTTAACGAACATCGACGCCCGCGGCGTGATTTCTTGGTGCGCAGTCTTGAGATGCTGAACCGGCGGCTAAATTTCCTTATTCCTTGCGGGGCAACCCAAACTACTCCGCTGCGCCATTCTCCACGGTGAAGGACGGCACAAGACACACCATAGTCTATGGACACCTTTCAAAATGACTGGGAAAAGGTAGCTTGTATGACTGTAACAGACGCCGCGAAAGTTTTCGGACCAGCTACCCCTTCCATTCTTTATCGCGATCGGAGAGCAAAGCGGAGCGCCATATGAGCGAGCCAGTTTTCGTAGACGACGAGTTGGAGGCTGTTTGTGCGGTAATTCGTAATCTCGACCCGCAGGGCTTCCGTACGGCGAGGGTCCTTCGCGATACACTTGATCAGGTCTACAATGGCCAGCTCACTGGTCGTTATCGTTGGAGCCAACTTTACAACACAGAAAAGGCCGGCATCGGGATGCTGGTCAAAATCAATCTCCATCGCGAATTTAAATTTAGAGACGGTTTTGAACTCGATTACTTCATCGCCCAATCTGATGTGGGCTGCCAATTTTCGCATTCCCGGGGCACTTGGATAATCACCCCTGAGTTTGATGGCCAATTGTGCCTCTTGATCTGGGCTGACGATAAACTTTCGGCATGGAGAATGGGTGTATGCCGCGCAGACGTTGACCGTTTGAACATAAGATGTAGCTGCGACAGAAACGCGACACTGAACGAAGCTGGCCGCTTTGAGATAGCTTGGATCTTCAAAGATGAACCGTTACCCCCGAATGCCCTTCTGCAGATCGACGGGAAAATAACGAGCGAGATCATGCGCCTTAAATCCAACCAATTGCGCGTGAATGAACTCTTCCGCCACACGCTTGGGATGAGGCTCGGAAGAGGTGTTATTTCCACGGTAGCTCAAGAGGAGGACTATATGAAACGAGTTCGCGGGAACACAGGAGCTCGCACCGCTCTCCAACCCGAAGGCATCGTGATTCTCGAACAGTATGATTCTCATCGTGCAATCGCTCGAGCGCTTGGTGCTGTTGAGCCCGGCCACGGGGAGTTAGTGCCCCTCCGAATTGTACCCGCCAAGCGCCGGGATCCACACACCGCTGAGATCGCCGGTCGATTGTGGAGGATTGCAAAAAGGACAGCCGCCGTCGTCAGTGCTCCATCTCTTCCAAATGTATCAACTGTATCTTGAAGAGCCTTCTTAGTTAGCGATCATGGTCTACAACGATTTGACGATCGGCTTAAAGACTTCAAGCTTGAGCGGAGCGCCGCTAACGTCGGATCATCTCGACCGGCAGAATCATCCCCGCTGCCCCATCTGCGTCAGCAGGGCGACGGCTTCGCTCCACTCGACTTGATGCGGGAGGCGCTGGCTCTTTGCTGCGAGGGCGGCGACGGCGCCGGCGGCTTCGCCCATGGAGGTGGCGTTGCCGGTCACGCGATAGCTGGCGTGGGCGATGAAATCGCCGCTGATGCAGCGGCCGGCCATCAG
>NZ_JBDUCX010000075.1:0-26825 GCF_040003245.1 Chthoniobacter sp. | reverse complement strand
CGAGGGCGGTTTGTTTCGCTTTGTAGACCGCGCCCATGCCGCCGCGGCCGAGCAGGCTGATGACCGTGTAGTTCGGGAAGAGGCGGTTGGCTTCCTCGACGGAAGGCGGCTGCCAGGTGCCTGCTGTGCCGCTGGTCATTTTTACCGATTGCATGCCGCGAGCGAACATCTCATCAGGAGGCAGATTTCCCAGCAGCGTGGGCTGCTCCGGCAATGGCTCCTGGGGTGGATCGGTTTCCTCCGGCATGATCGCCGGAGGGAAATACAAGGCGGGCGGACAGTTGACGAGAGAGAAACCGCTCCGCGCGTCTCTTTGCCGGGGCGTTTAGCAATCGAAGTCGCGGCGCCACAAGGTGGGCAGCCGCAAGAGGACGACGCCGAGGCCTGTGAGGGTGATGAGCAAGGTAGGCAGATTGATCGGCGGTGCGGGAGGAGTGCTGGGGCGCGCGTCGTCTTTCAACGTGCCGGCGTCCGCGCCGAAGGTCAGGGCGGACAGGAGGACCAGCGCTGCGACCGAGGTGGAACGACGTCCTTGCGCCCGGCGTGATTTCTTTGGCGTGGCTTTCGGCTGCACCTTGGTGGAAGCGGGGGTGGGCAGGCGCTGGAGCGAGAGGCGGCTGGCGAAGTTGTGATAATTCATGACCGGACTTTGCCTCGATGGCGGTAACGGCGCTTCCTCCGGGTTGCTGGGCGTCGTCTCGGGCTTGCGCTGTTTCCCAGTGCGAAAAGGAGGAATGGAAAATGGAAAATCGCCGATGGCAAACGGCTCTTGGCTCCTGACGCCCCCCCTGTTTTAATCGCGCGTTTTTCGTATCGCATCTCACATCCTATGGCCGACGCACCTACCATCATCTACACGCAGACCGACGAAGCGCCCGCGCTGGCGACCTATTCACTCCTGCCCATCGTGCAGGCATTTACGAAACGCGCCGGCATCGCCGTGGAGACCCGCGACATCTCGCTGGCGGGACGCATCATCGCCAATTTTCCCGATGTCCTGAAACCGGAGCAGCGGATCGGTGACGCGCTCGCGGAGCTTGGCGCGCTCACGCTTCGGCCGGAAGCGAACATCATCAAACTACCGAATGTGAGCGCCTCGGTGCCGCAATTGAAGACGGCGATTGCCGAGCTGCAAAAGAAGGGCTACGCGCTGCCGGATTTTCCCGACACGCCGGCGACTGATGCGGAGAAAAAGATCCGCGCGACCTACGACAAGATCAAGGGTAGCGCGGTGAATCCCGTGCTGCGCGAAGGCAATTCCGACCGGCGCGCGCCGAAGGCGGTGAAGGAGTATGCGCGCAAGCATCCGCACTCGATGGGCGCGTGGTCGGCCGACTCGAAGACCAAGGTCGGCACGATGGGGAAGGATGACTTCTTCTCGAACGAGAAATCCGTCACGGTGACCGCCGCGACGGACGTGAAGATCGAGTTGGTCGCCGCGGATGGAAAGACGACCGTGCTCAAAGAAAAGACGCCGCTGAAAGCGGGAGAAATCATCGATGCGACCGTGCTGCGCAAGAAGTCGCTCGTGGCATTTATCGAGTCGCAAATTGCCGAGGCGAAAAGCCTTGGGGTGCTTTTCTCGGTCCATCTCAAGGCCACGATGATGAAGGTCTCCGACCCGATTATTTTCGGCCATTTCGTGAAGGCTTTTTTCAAGGATCTCATCGCGAAGCACGGCACAGTCCTCAAGGAACTCGGCGTGGATTTCAACAATGGGTTCGGTGATCTCGCCGCCAAAATCCAGACTCTCCCGGCGGAGAAGAAGGCGGCGATCGAAGCGGATATCCAGGCCGCGTATGCGAATGGCCCGGCGGTCGCGATGGTCAACTCCGACAAGGGCATCACCAACTTGCACGTGCCGAGCGATGTCATCGTGGATGCGTCGATGCCGGCGATGATCCGCGACTCCGGCAAGATGTGGAATGCGCAGAACCAGCGGCAGGACGCGCTCGCGGTGATCCCCGACAGCTCCTACGCGGGCGTCTATCAAGCCGTGATCGAGTTCTGCAAGAAACGGGGCGCCTTCGATCCGCGCACCATGGGCACGGTGCCGAATGTGGGCCTCATGGCGCAGGCCGCCGAGGAGTACGGTTCGCACAACAAGACCTTCGAGATTCCTAGCGCTGGAACGGTGCGCGTCGTCGACGCCAGCGGCAAGGTGCTGCTCGAACACGCCGTCGAGGCGGGCGACATCTGGCGTGCGTGCCAGACGAAGGACGCGCCAGTCCGCGACTGGGTGAAGCTCGCGGTCAATCGCGCCCGCGCCAGCCAGACGCCCGCGGTCTTCTGGCTGGATGAAAAGCGCGCGCACGACGCGCAGATCATCGCCAAGGTAAAGACGTATCTGGCCGATTACGACACCGGCGGTCTCGACCTGCGCATCCTCGCGCCGGCGGCGGCTTGCGAGTTTACGCTCGAACGGCTCAAGGCGGGGCAGGACACGATTTCGGTGACTGGCAATGTGCTCCGCGATTATCTCACCGATCTCTTTCCGATCCTCGAGGTGGGCACGAGCGCGAAGATGCTTTCCATCGTGCCGCTGATGAACGGTGGCGGGCTCTTCGAGACCGGCGCCGGCGGCTCCGCGCCCAAGCATGTCCAGCAATTTACCGAGGAGAATTTCCTGCGCTGGGATTCGCTGGGCGAGTTCTTTGCGCTGGCGGCGTCGCTCGAGCACATGAGCGAAACAATGAAGCTGGCGAAGGCGAAGGTGCTCGCCGATACGCTCGACGAGGCCAACGGCAAGTTCCTCGAGAACGACAAGTCGCCCGCGCGCAAGGTCGGTGCGGGCATCGACAATCGCGGCAGTCATTTCTACCTCGCGCTCTATTGGGCGCATGCGCTCGCGGCGCAAACGAAGGATGCGGAGTTGAAGGCGATCTTTACGCCGCTCGCGGAGAAGTTGGCCGCCAGCGAGGAGAAGATCGTGAGCGAGTTGATCGCCGTGCAGGGCAAGCCCGCGGACATTGGCGGGTACTACAAGCCCGACGACGCCAAGGCTTCCGCCGCGTTGCGCCCGAGCAGCACATTCAATGAAATCCTGGGTATGCTCTGAGCGGACGCGTCGTCCTCTTCGATGACCGAACGGACCCCTTTTTTCGACAGGGCGACCCGGGCTTTCGCCCGCATCCCATCGGCGGTATTTAGTGCGGTTGAATGCTTGATTCTGGCAGTCGTCCTGGGCCTGGCCTGGAAAGCCCGGGTGGAGTGGCCGGCGGTCCCGTTGGCGGACGGGGATACCTGGGGTTATTTGCGTCCCGCACTGACCTGGCTCAGCGGCGCCGGCTTCCAGCAAACGGAAGGCCGTGACTGGCCCTACCCGGCGATGCTGGCGCTTTTCCTGAAAATGACGGGGTCGTTTTCCGGGATTGTCGAGGGGCAAAGATTCCTCGGCATGCTGTCGGGAATATTCATGGCGATCACGTGGCGATGCTGGGTATCGATGCTGCCTGTCCAGCGGTGGGTGCGGTTCGTGGCGTCGTGTCTCGGGGTCGTTCCGATCTATGTCCAACTGGTGAACCAGGAGAGTATTTTCCTGGAGGTATCGATCCGTCCCGAGGCGGTGTTGCCTTGCTTTGTGTATGGCCAATTGGCGTGTCTGATGGGCTATTGCAAATATCGATGGCAGACGCCCCGCGCGCTGCCGACGCTGCTGTTGGGCGGGGCTGCGATCGTGCTCGCCTGCGGCTGTGCTTTGCTCAAGCCGAGTTGGTACTTCAGTGCGGCGGCGACCGTAGCTCCGGTTTTTGCCGGCTGCTTCGGTCACGCTCTTTCCCGGCGGATACGGCTGGTGACGCCCGCCCTGGGCATGGCCGCCGCGGTGCTGTTTCTCAGTCTTCCAGCCCGCGCCTGGTTCATCCGGGATCAAACTTCGGGGACGTTTTTGGCGATCAATATTTTCGGCGTCCACGCGGAATTCATCGAAAGATATTTCGAGGCGAAACTGGCCGTGCTGCCGGATGCCGACCCGGACAAGGCGAGATTGCGGAGCCTGCAGGAGGTGCTCAAAAGCGAAATCCACACCGCCGGGCATACGGGCAAGGTTTATGAAAAACTGGGGTTCAATCCCGATTACTTGATGCATAGCCCGATCATGGGGGAGGCGCTGAATCGATATACCGGCAACGACCGAAAGAAGTTCAGCAGTTTTTGTCTCCAGAGCTACCGGAATGCCGTGCTCTACGACCCCGCCGGTTACACCCGGAAGGTCCTCGATCAGTTCGCGTACTTTGTCTTTCCCGAGCCGAAGACGTTCTTTCTCGATCAGTTCAACGTGAAAAAGGAGTATTGGACCGCGGCGACCGTGTTGTATCCCGATCGAATCACTGAATTGAGGCCCGAAGTGCAGGAGATGTATCGCGCTTACGGCGAAGAGGTGAAGGCCCGCAGTGGCACCGCAATGGTGTTGGAGAGCTACCCGAAGCTCAGCGCGCTGCGAACGGTGGTGTCGCGGTGCACGCCCAGCGGGGAGTTGCTGTTCCTGATCGCCCTGGCGGTTTCTTTGGCCTGGGGGCCTTTGCACAAACTGCGGCTGGCCGGGTGGGCGGCTTTCTTGCTGTTTCTAGCTCCGGCCCAGAATGCTTTCGAAATCAGTATCATTCACGCGTTGGATATCTTCCGCTACCGCATGACCTATGGGGGGTACCTGCTCTTCGCGTTGACGGCCATGGCGGTGTTTATCTGCCTCGTCGTGGCGCAGACGCTGGACCATTGGGTCGCGAGCCGGCGGGCGCGCCGGGCGGCTTAGGTCGGGCACGAGTGCGGAGGAGCGCGATTCCGGGGCGCTCGGTAGAAAATTTTGGAGGCTTGAGAAGGCTTGATTTACCTTGAATTGGCTTCAGGCGCTGGCGAGGGAAGCGCTCGAGTCGTCGGAGTTTTTTCGCGCTCACAGCCTCGCGTGTTTCCTCGCTGGCGAAGGGCTTCCCTTTGGGCGGCGAATAAATTTTACCGAGACGGGATGATTCGAGATCACTGATGTTCATGCGGGCCATTATGCCCTCATTTCCAAAAAAAGTGCATGGGCCCATTGGTTCCATTGGCTCCATTGCGGAAAATCTCCCGCAGCGCCCCTCAAAACGAGGGCCGCGGCCGCAGTTTCTGTTTACATCGTGCCGCGCGGATCGCCGAAGGTGGTGGCCATGGACAGCTTCACCAATTGACAGGCGAGCTGGCCGGCGATGACCAGATGGATGAGTTGCACTGCGCCGACGCGCCAGCCCTGCGACCTTTCCTCGCGGAGGTACTCGATCCCCATCGCGAGCGAGAAGAGCATGGGAATGTAAACCGCGAGGATGAAGCGGGGCCCGCCGGCAATGGGCGTGTAGAACGAGGCGGCCAGGAAGTGCGCGGCGAAGCCCACGGCGGCCAGTGCCCACAGCGCCCGGCGGTCCGTCTGGGGACGCGATTTTCCGGTCGCACCCTGGGTGGCGAGCAGCAGCGTGGCGACGAGCAACGCCACCGGATAGGCGCCACGCAAAGGTAGCACGATGCGCAATTGCGGAGAGGGATGGATGAAGTTCTTCCTCGATTTTTCCGCGAAGAGGAAATTGTGCGCCTGTTCGATCATGCCACTGCTCAGGCGGCTCGATATTTGGTCGCGGGTATGCTGCTGCCAATAGTTCGTGGCGGAAGGCCGCTTGGCGGGTGGCAATTCCTTGATGTGATTGGCGGAGAAATAGCGCAGGCGCGGGACGCATTCGTCCCAATTATCCATCCAGAAACAATACTGCGCCGCGTTTTGAAAGGGGTCGCCGGCGCGACGATACGTTTCGAACGCCTTGGGCAGCACCGGGAGCAGAAAGCTCACGTAAAAGACGATCGCACCCATGACAAAGCGGCGGCCCAGCCACAAGATGTCCTCGGTGCCGCTGCGCTCCACTTGAATCCAGCGCACCACGCTCAAGGCGATCAGGCACGCGCTGAGCAGGAGCGTGGAAGGCTTGGCGAGATAGGCGGCGGCGCAGAGCACGCCCGCGAGGGCGTAGTTGCGCAGCGGATTACCGACGAGCAGTCGCCAGCCCACGATCCAGAAAAAGAAGTAGGCCGTGTAGTAGACGACCTCGGCGGTGACGAAGATCGAAGCCGGCAGGATGATCAGCGCGCTGATCGTACCGACGTTCATCGCCGGGAGCAGCGGCAGTTTCAGGAGGAAGTAGAAGGCGAGCAAAGCGGTGGCGGCGAGACCGAAACAGACATTCGCCTGTTTCGCCGCGGCGAAGAATTGCGCATTGTCATCGCTCACCCAGGATTTGATCAGGAAGGGGAAAAGCGGAGAGCGAATGCCATCGGTACTGGCCGGCCAGACGAAAGGCAGATTCGACCGGGCGAGATCGAGATAGGCTCCCTGGTCAAAGCGCGATACATCCTGGTTGGCCTGCGCGATGAAGCCCTGCCCGAGTTTCCATTGCAGGGCAAGCACGGCAGCCAGCCAGAGAAATGCGACCACCCAGTGAAAAAGGTGCCACTCCTTCGCAAACAGCGAATCCACCACGGCCCTCAGGCTTGGTCTCTGAAACACTGAGCGCGCTTGGCGATCATGCATGATAATAATTGAAGCACCCGGCGCGCCAGTCGCTCAGCTGAACCGTAAAGGAAGTGTAAATTACGGTTGTGCACCAAGCGTTGCGAGGTGTATGCCGGTGACGCATCCTCCCTCCCTGTCACCCTACGCCCGGCTTTCGGCAAGCGCCGGATGGCAGGGAAGCCGCGTTACTTCTTCCGCAGGACCCGCACCCGGTGCGACTCGCTGTCGCCGATGAAAACCGCGCCATCCGCGTCGACGAAAACGCCATGGGGGCGCGCCATCTGACAGTGCAGGGGGTCGCCATCGGGTCCGTCGCCCTTCTCGCCCGTGCCGGCGATGAGTTCCAGGATGCCGGTCTTCGCATTGATCATGCGAATGCTATGGCTCTCGGTGTCGGCCAGCCACGCATTGCCCGCGGCATCCAGCGCGATGCCTTTCGGTCCCGAAAGAGTGGCCTCGCGGGCTGGGCCGCCGTTGCCGGTGAAGCCTTTCTTCCCGGTGCCGGCGACAATCGAGATCGTGCCTGCTTTGAGGTCGAACTTCAGCACTTGGTTGCCCTCGCGCGTGACCAGCCACAGGTTCCCCTGCTGGTCGAAATCGAGCGAGCGTGGGCCCCGCATCGGCGTGCCCTCGATCGGCGCGCCGTCCGGGGTGTCGCCCGGTTTGCCGGTGCCGGCGAAGGTCGAAATCGTGCCCGTTTTCATGTCCACCTTGCGGATGGCGTTGTTGCCGATGTCGCAGATGTAGAGCGAGCCATCCGGGCCGAACTGGATGCTGTGCGGCTGCTTCAATTGCGCTTGCGCGGCGGGGCCGCCATCGCCGCTGTAGCCCGGTTTGCCGGTGCCGGCGAAGGTCGTGATGATGCCGGTCTTCGCGTCGACCCGCCGGACGGCGTGGTTCGTCATGTCGGCGATGTAGTAGTTGCCGGCTTTGTCGAAGCGGATCTCGTGCGGGAGATTGAAGGCCGCTTGCGTCGCGGGGCCGCCATCGCCGCTGTAGCCTTTTTGGCCGATGCCGGCCGCGGTGTGGATGACGCCATCGGGTGTGACCCGGCGGATACGCTGGCCGCCGTATTCGCAGAACCACAGCGCTCCGTCCGGTCCGCGCACCAGGCCGAAAGGGTTGTCGAGCACTGCGAGCGTGGCCTTCCCGCCATCGCCGCTAAAGCCCTTCTGGCCGGAGCCGGCGAAAGTGGTGATCGTCCAGTCCGCTGCGGAGGCGGAGAGGGCGAGAGCGGCGGTGACCAAACAGGGCAGGATTTTCATGGGGAGTTGGAATTCCAAACAAAGCTTTAAATGCCAAGAGCCAAGTAACGAGAGCCAAGTGACGCCACAATCTGCGCGCGGCAGCGAACACTTGGCTCCTGGCTCCGGGCACTAACTCACGATCTTTTTGTAAGCGTGGCCTTCGTTCTGGTCGATGCGCTCGGGGCGGCCTTTGTGCGAATAGATGAGCTTGGTGTGATCGACGCCGAGCATGTTGAGGATTGTGGCGTGGATGTCGTGGACGTGCAGGCGATCCTCCACCGCGTAGAGGCCGAGATCGTCGGTGGCCCCGAAGACCTGGCCGCCTTTCACGCCGCCGCCCGCCATCCACATGGTGAAGCCGGTCGGGTTATGATCGCGGCCATCGCCTTGCTCGCTCATCGGCGTGCGGCCAAATTCGCCGCCCCAGATGACGAGCGTCTCGTCGAGGAGCCCGCGCGCTTTCAAATCCGAGAGCAGGCCGGCGATGGGCTGATCGACCGAGCGGCAGAGCTTCGAGTGCAGCGGCTCGATGTTTTTATGGCTGTCCCATTTGCTGCCGGCGCCGCTGTAGAGTTGCACGAAGCGCACGCCATTTTCCACGAGCCGGCGGGCCAGCAGGCAGTTGCGGCCGAAGACCGCGGTTTCCTCGTGGTCCATGCCGTAGAGTTGCTTCGTCGCTTCGGTTTCCTTGCTCAGGTCGACAATGGCCGGGGCCTCCGCCTGCATGCGGTAGGCGAGTTCGTAGCCGCGGATGCGAGCCTCGAGCTCGGTGTTGTCCGCGCGCGTCTCGCCGTACTGCCGGTTGAATTCTCCGAGCAAATCGAGCTTCTCCCGCTGGCGTTCGTTGGTCACGCCCTTGGGATTGTCGAGATACTTGATCGGCACGCCATCGGAGTTGAATTCCACCCCTTGGTAGACCGCCGGCATGAAGCCGCTGCCCCAGTTGCGCACGCCGTTCACCACGGTACCTTCGCTGTCTTTGATCACCACGAAGCCCGGCAGATTCTTGTTTTCCGTGCCGAGACCGTAGGAAACCCACGCACCGAGCGAAGGCCGCCCGCCGAAGACGGAGCCGGTATTCATCGAGCACACGCCGCCGGCGTGATTGATGCCATCGGACGCGCACGAATGAATGACGGCGAGGTCGTCCGCGTGCTCCGCCACCTTCTCGAACCAATCGGAAATCCACAATCCGCTCTGGCCACGCTGCTTCCAGGTGCGTTTGCAGGCCAGCAGCGCCGTGTTTTTTTCGCCCATGGCAGTGAGCGGCGGCTTGAAGCTGGCGGGCAAAGGCTGGCCGGCCAGCTCGTTCAGCAACGGCTTGTAGTCGAAGGTATCGAGATGGCTCGGACCGCCTTCCATGAAAAGGAAGATGACGTTTTTCGCGCGCGGCGTGTGGTCCGGGAATTTCGGCAGCGGGGCGATGGCTGGGGCCTCCTCGGGTGCCGCGAGCACGTTCTCTCGCGTGAGAGCGGCGAGAGCCACCGCGCCGAAACCGCAGCCGGCGCGGCGGAGGAATTGGCGGCGGGAAGTGGGGATGTCGAAGTTGTTGCAGGACATGGCTTTAGTGGAGGTAGAAGAATTCGTTGGTGTTCAGCAGGACCTGGCAGAGGTCGTTGATCGCCTGGCGATAGGGATCGCCAGCCTCGCTGGATTTGGCGTCGCTGCCGGACCACGCGAATTGCGTGCTCGGCCCGAGAGCGGCGGTCCAGTTGACCAGAGCCGATTTCCATTTCGCAGGATCGTGATTGAGCGCTTCTTCGGATGCTTTGCCTTGGGCGATGCGGACCGCCTCGATCCGACCGTCCCATTGATGCGGCACCGCGCGTTTGTTGAGGCCGCCCACGACGAGCGACGAGGCGCCGCCGCTGAGCTTGGCGCGCACGGATGCCGGCACCGTCACGGTTTGCTCCGGGGCATCGGCTTGGGTGAGATCCTGCACGCGGAATATCACGTTGTGATCGGGGCACGACACCGTCACCGCGGCGTGATAGCGGTGCCCGAGTTCGATCCGCAAATTCGAGGCCACCACCTCGTAAGCGATGTTCGTGTTGTCGTCTTCGCCCACGAGTTGGATGATGAGATTGCGCGGCTTGAAACGCGACTTCTCGCCGGTCACGCCGAGGCTCCAGCCGAAGGCTTCCAGGCTGTCCTTCCCGCCTGTCCAGCGCGACGCCACCGTGCGCACCGCCGCCGCTGTATCGATGCTGTTGAGGGTGAAGATTGCCTCCAAGGTAAACTCATCGCCCTCCTTCTCCGGCGTCTGCACGAGCAGGCGCTCTTGGGGCGTGTTCTCCTTGAATTCGCCGACACTTTCCGCCGTGTCGCCGCTGGCGGCCGGCCGCGCACTGGCGCCGCCCGTCCGTTTCTGGAGAAAGCCTTCCGCGGTTTCGCGCTCGCGTGCGGTGGGTTGGCGACCGAGGGCATACAGCCAGGCGTCGTCGATCTTCTCGACGCGCCCCGCGAGCTTGCGCGCCCGCTGCAAGGGCCAGTCGCCATTCATGAGCAGCAGCGCCTGGGTGGGTGTGGTGGTGCTCTGCCGGTCGGCGACGCTGGAGAAACCGGCGGGCGCATCGAGGCTGCGCAATAACTCGTTCTGGTTGTTGCGCTTTTTCATCGTGTAGATGGAGCGGCGCATGGAGTTGCCGTCTTCCGCCGGGCCACCGGCCTTGAAATCGAGTTCGCCGCTGGCGGCGAGCATCGCGTCGCGCACCTCCTCGGCGTCGAGTCGGTGCGGATTGAAACGCCACAGGAAGCGGTTGGTCGGGTCGATCTTCGCGGCGACATCCGAGGCCGGCCGCCGCGCGGTTTGCCGATAGGCGGCGGAGAGCATGATCTCGCGGTGCAGTTTTTTGAGGCTCCAGCCTTCCGCGACAAAACGCGTCGCGAGCCAGTCGAGCAACTCGGGAAACACCGGCTTTTCGCCGAGCTTTCCGAAATCGCTGGCCGTGGCGACGATCCCGCGTCCGAAGTGATACTGCCACACCCGGTTCACGATCACGCGGGTGGAGAGTTGGTTGTCCGGTCGGGTGATCCAGTTGGCCAGTGCGGTGCGGCGGCCCGTGGAGTTGCCGATGGGTTTGATGTCCGGGTCGCCCGGCGCGAGCAGGGTAAGAAATCCGGGCGCGATCTCCTGCTCGCCCTTGCGCGTCTTCATCACCGTGGGCGGACCCTTCGGCCCCGCATCCGTGGCCACGAAGGCATCCATCAGCGGCGCGGGCTTGATGTTGTCGAAGGTCTTCAATTGCGCCTCGAGCTCCTTGTATTTTGCCTTCGCCTCTTCGGACTTCAGGTTCTTCATCGGGTCGAAGGTTTTGCGTTCGCGGGTCATCTGGCGTTCGCACAGGCCGGCGAGTTGCGTCTCCAGCGCGTCGCGCTCGGTGGGCGTTTTGCGGATAACGCTTTGCAGGTCCTCGGTGAATTTTTCCACGGCCTTTTCCACCTTGTGCTCGACGAGCGGCTTGGTAAGTCCATCCATCTCCGCGCGAAGATCCGCGGTGGCCGTCTCCCACGCCGCCTGCTGCTCGGCGTAGCGGGCCTGCTGTTCCGGCGTGGCGAGTTTCAAGTCGTCGCGCCAGTGGACTGGGGCGAAGAAGGCTTTCAGCCGGAAGTAATCCTTCTGCAGGATCGGGTCGAACTTGTGGTTGTGGCAGCGTGCGCAGCCGAAGCTGAGGCCGAGAAACAGCTCGCCGCTCGTGTCGGTCATGTCGGTGAGAATGATCTCCCACTGCCCGCGCACGTCGCGCTGGTTCCATTCGTAAACCGGGTTGCGCAGGAACTCGGTGGCGATGAGCACGTTCGGGTCGTTGGGCGCGATCTCGTCGCCCGCGAGTTGCTCGCGCACGAATTGATCGTAGGGCTTGTCGTCGTTGAAGCTCTTGATGATCCAGTCGCGATACGGCCACACCGCCGGCCGATACTCGTCCGCGTTGTAGCCATCGCTCTCGGCGTAGCGCACGAGGTCGAGCCAGTGCTGCGCCCAGCGCTCGCCGTAGTGCGGGCTGGCGAGCAAGGTGTCCACGAGCTTTTCGTAGGCGTCGGGAGCCGGGTCGTTCACGAACGCCTCGATCTGTGCGGGCGTGGGTGGCAGGCCGTGCAGGTCGAAATACACGCGACGCACGAGTTCCCGGCGATCCGCTTCCGGTGCGGGATCGAGCTTCATCTCCGCATGCTTTTGCGCGATGAAACGATCGATGTCATTGCGCACCCAGGCGCCGGCGATCTCCGGCGGCGAGACTTTCGCCAGCGGTTGAAAGCACCAGAATTTGCGTTGCTCGTCGGTGAAGCCACCCTCGGTGACCTTCGTCTTGTCGGCGTCCGTCTCCGGCCACGGGGCGCCGATCTTGATCCACTTTTCCAGGACGGCGATTTCCGCGTCGGGCAGCTTCTCCTTCGGTGGCATCTGGAAGTCTTTGTTCTGGTAGCGCACCCCTTCGATCATCGGGGATTTTTCCGGGTCGCCGGGGACGAGCGCGGGGCCGGTGTCGCCGCCGGTCTTGAGATAGCCGATGCGGTCCACGCGCAGGCCGCCTTTCTGCTTCTTTTCACTGTGGCACTCGAAGCAACGCTTGGAGAGAAGAGGGCGCACTTGGGTTTCGAAGAACTTGTTCGCTTCGCGCTGGGCATCGTCCTCGACGGCAAAGGCCGCGGTGGACAGGAGACAGGCGAGCAGGAGGGGGAGTTTGGTCATGGCTGGGAAAGCTTGATGCGCAGGGTGGGGGGACGCGCGGTGGGATGTTCCTTGGAGGCGAAACCGTGGGCGAGGCCGTTCGAGTCGCTCTCGCCCGTCTCGCGCACGATGAGGAAACTCACCAGGCCGTTCGTGTCATGCCGGATGAATTCCGCCAGCGCGTCGCCCCGCACGGTGATCGCCCCGCCGGTGCCGCCACGCGGAATCCAGAAATCGGCGAGCCGTTGCGTCTGGTTCGGATTGGGACCGTCGTCCGTGCTGCCGGGCAGGGAAGCCCAGCGCATCTCCTTTTCGTTCCAGTCGTCGAGCGATTCATCGGTGATCCCGTAAACGGCGAAATGTGAATCCGGCACGAGCGCGGAAAAGCCGAAACCGCTCGGCACGGGATCGAGCACGATCTGCGCATCGCCGACCCGCGCCGCGGGAATCTGCGAGACGTCGAAGGTCACCACCGCGCGGCGCTCATTCTTGCGGCCGGCCTCGATGTCCGTGTGTTTCACGATGATGAGCGATTGCCTGCCCAGCGGCGCGCCGTTGTCGCCCCGGCGCGCGTAGCCGTCCTTGCCGCGGCCGAAGGAAGTTGGGATCGAAGTCCAGCCATCGGCCTCCTGGACCTGCTGGCCGTGGATCGGCTCCTGGCCGGCGGCGGTGTTGCCCGCGCCCTTGGCCGAGCTGAAATGCATGCCCTTGCCCTCGGTCAGATGCTGCACCTGGCCACCCGGCATTCCACCGACGGTCACCTCCCCTTGAAAGACGCGCACCTGCGAATTGCCCATCGCCCCGGCGGTCACACCGAAGCGCGTGCCGAGATCGACGACCTTGAGGTCCGCCGTGTCGATGGTGAAACCGTGCGCCGGCTCCGGCACCTCGGCGGTCACCGTGCCCTCGATCAAGCGGCAGTGCATGGCGTCGCGAATGAGCAACTTCGTCGGCGCCTCGATCGTGACCAGGGCGCCGCTCTTGAACTTGAGCGTGGCGATGCCCTCGACGAGCGAGAGCGTCCCAGTGCCGAGCTTCGAGTTCAACGCCGTGGGCAACTCTGAGCCCGCCCATTTGCAATTGTCCGCCTGCACGAGCGTGGCCACCGGGCGGTGATAAATGGTGCCCTTGCCAAAAGTCCAAGCGCTCGCGGCCAGCGTGATGCCGGCGGCCGCGGCCGCGGCCCACACCGCCATCGGCCAGCGGCGCACGATCTTCTCCGGCCCGGGTGCGTCCTGGAGCACTTCCAGCAAGGTCTCGCGCTCCGCGCGCAGCGTGGAATGCAGCCACATTCCATCCACGTAAGCCGCGCGCAGGTCCGCGTCGCGAATCACGTCCGCCTTGAATTGGTCGAGCTCCGTGGGAGAAAGCAGCCCCTCGATGGCCCGGTCGATGCGATCGTCTGGCGGTGGGGTCTTCATGAGGGTTGGGGCTGCGCGAGTTGACGGCTGACGCATTCATTGAGCACGCCGCGGATGCGGCTGAGCAGGCGATAGACCGCTTCCACGGAGCGCTCGCTCTTTGCGGCGATCTCCTCGACGCCGCAATCTTCGTAATAGCGCCAGACCACGATCTTGCGATGCGTCTCGGGCAGCTTGCGCAGGCACAGGCGCAGCGCATCGGCCTTGCGGTCGAGCACTTCGGCGCGCCGATCGATTTCCGCTGCCACCACCTCGATGAAGTCCTCCTCGAGTTGCGCATTCGGCAGCTTCTGCACGGCCCGGCGGTAATTCAGGATCTGGTTCGTGGCGATCTTGCGCGCCCAAGCGCGAAAATTGGTCCCCACCTCGAATTTCGCGAACTGCTTCCACATCGTCACCTTCACCTCCTGGAGGATGTCCTGCGCATCCGCCCCACTGGCCACCAGACTGTAGACGTACGTCGCCAGCCAGCGGTCATGCTGGGTGAGCAGCCGCAGGTAGGCCTCGGTATCGGCGGTGGAATCAGGGGGGAGAGGATCCATGTTTGGAGCCAGAAGGTTTGTCCGCAGGGATATTGGACACGATTTTTCTCAAACACCCAAGAATCAACGGCGCAGGCCCCCATTTGCCTTCCGGTATTTTTCATTTGACGTATAATAATGAGCGTTCATATTAGTTAATTATGAATTTGTATAAGCTCAAATATAAACTCGAAAAGGGACCGAGCGCAACCCCAAAACGGTTGCCGGTCGCAGGTCCATCCTACCGTCACGAGGCTCTCCCTATAGAGGAAATCGCACCCTATCGCACCCATGAGTAACCCCAACCGCTGCGGCAAGATCGCCCGCCTCCCCAAGCCGATCCGCGAAGAAATCAACCAGCGCCTCGAAGCGGGTGCCACCGCCAAGTCGCTCGTCCCTTGGCTCAACGCCCTCCCGGCAGTGCAGGCCTTGGTGCGAGCCGAGTTCGACGGCCACCCGGTCAGCGAGCACAACCTTTCCCGGTGGAAGAACGGCGGCTATCAGGATTGGCTCCGCTACCAAGAAGCAGTCGCGCTTGCCGAGCATCTCTACGAGCGCGGCGAGGAGCTAAAAGCCAGCGCCCAAAACCGGATGCCCATGACCGAAGTGCTCCACCTGTGGATGACTTCGCGTCTGGTGAGATCCACCCGCGAGATCGAGTCTATGGAAGGCGAGGCCGCCTGGCGCCGGCAACGGCAGTTCTGCGCCGACCTGGTGAAGATGCGCCGCGCCGAGCACGAGGCCGAACGGTTGCAAATCGAACACGCGCGGACAGAGTTGCAGCGCGGAAAGCTCCAGTTCCAGCGCGAGCGGGCGGAAGTGAAACGCAGTAAAAAAGAGAGGAATGCGGTAAAAAAGCCGAGCCATCCCGAGGCGGGGCTGAAGTCCGGGCACCCGCATCAGGCTAACCGTGACGGAGAAAAAATAGTCTCGGCGCCCCGACCGGAGAATCTGGTGCGCATGAGTCCACTTTTGACCGAGGAACAAAAAGAAGCGCGGTGGAGGGAGATTCTTCACCTTCCCGATCCAGTCAGGGCTGCGGCATGACGTTCTGCCTTCTCCCTCCCTCCACTCCGTTCTTGAACCCGAGGGTTTCCTTCCCGAAGGTGTCGCCGGATGAACACGCCGGAATACCCTACGCCGTGGCAGAAAAAGTCGATCTGGACTGCCTTGACCACCCTGTCGGTCGTGTCCATTGGCGCGGTCGCGGTGGCGCTCATCTGGCTGTTTTCCACGGTCATGGCGTTTCTCCAGCCGATCCTCATTCCCTTCGCGGTCGCGGGAGTGCTCGCCTACCTCTTTGAGCCGGTCGTGGAGAGAATTGTGAAGTTGGGGACATCGCGCAAGCGTGCCGTGCTGGCGGTGTTCGCTGTGGTCACGATTGCTCTCACCGGCATCCTTATCTGGATCATCCCGGCGGTCTGGACGCAGACAGGCAACCTCGTCCAGCGCGTGCCGGCCTATCGTGAGCGCGTGGTGCACTTGATCGGAGAATTCAACGAGTGGGCCCATTCGCTCGAGCAGAAATACGGCGTCCATGTGCTCCCACAGATTCCGAAGCGGATCGAAAACCCGCTGGCTCCGGAAGAAACGGCGGCGCCGACTCCCGCCGATGGCAACACGACTGCGCCGCCCGCCAAAGCCGCGGCCACGCCGTCGCCCGTTCCCAGTGTCGCCAGTCCGGCGGCGTCTCCGGTGACTTTGTTTCCGGTCCCGAACGGGGTCGATCCCGATTCCACGTTCAACCTGCAAGGTTTCCTCCAGGGCGATTGGTTGCGCACGACACTGCCGGTGGTCCTGCGCAACGCGTGGGCTTTTATCACCCGCAGCGTGGGGGGCTTCCTTGGTGTGTTCGGCTTCCTGCTCTCGATGGTCATCGTGCCGATCTACCTGTTTTATTTCCTCATCGAGTCAAAGAAGATCTCCGAGTCGTGGGGCGATTACCTGCCGCTGCGCGCCTCGGTGTTCAAGGACGAGGTGGTCGCGACGCTGGAGGAGATCAACGGCTACCTCATCGCCTTTTTCCGCGGGCAACTGCTCGTGAGCATGATCAACGGCACCGTCACCGGTCTGCTGCTCGTCATCTTCGGACTCGATTTCGGCATCCTCATCGGGCTCATGCTGTGCTTCCTCGGGATCATTCCGTATCTCGGCATCACGCTCTGCTGGGTGCCCGCGGTGATCATCGCCGCCGTGCAGGGCGGCTCCGGCACCTGGGTCCCGGGCGATCCATGGTGGCTCTTCCCGGTGATCGTCACCGCCATCTTCATCACCGTGCAGCAGGTCGACGGTCTTTTCATTACGCCCAAGATCGTCGGCGAAAGCGTCGGGCTTCATCCCATGACGGTCATCGCCTCGGTCTTCGTGTGGTCGCTGCTGCTGGGCGGCTTGCTCGGCGCGATCCTGGCCGTGCCGCTCACCGCCACGGTGAAGGTGCTGCTGCGCCGCTACATCTGGGAACGCCGCCTGCGCGCGGAGGAAAATGTGCCGATGACGGAGGAGACCTTCGAGGTGCAGAAGGCACGGGGGATGGTGAAACTCGAGGCGCCAGCGGTGAAATGAAGGCGGATCCTCGCAAGCCCGCGCCGTTTGTGGTCCCCAGTACGGGCCGCCGCGATGCCCTGATCGCGATCATTGCGGGACTGTTGATTCTGGCCTTCATGGCGTATGGGATGATGCACATGGCGGCGCCGGTGACGGGCAACAAACTCACCGGCACCATTCTCGAAAAGACCTTTACGCCGCAGAAAGAGCGGCAGGTGAGTTTCAATGGAGGCCACATCGAGGGGACGAAGGAGATCGCTGGGGAGTTCCTCTTCAAGGTGCGGGTGGAGGATCAGAAGCGGACCTATGAAGTGCCGGTCGAGCAGCCGGTTTACGAATCGAAGAAAGTGGGCGACCAAATGACCTTCCTCCGCCCACCCAGCGAACAGCGTTGAAAGCATCGCGACTCGACGCGGATCGTTGGTTGTCGTATAGACAACGCGGTTTCCACCTCCAACCATGAAGACACTTCTCCTCATCCCTGTTCTCCTCGCATCTCTCGTGGCTGGCGCGCTGGCCGAGGCGCCCCAGCCGCTCACCGATTTTCGCAAGACGCTGAATGCCGCGTCGAAGGACAACAAGCTCGCGTTCATCCTGCTCGGGCGGCCGGCCTGCAGCATTTGCAACGGGACGAAGGCGATGATCAAGGAAGGCAAGATTGACGTCACGTCGGCGGATTATGTGATGGGTGACTTGAACATCGACGATCAGCGCACGCAGGCGGCGTTCATGCAGAAATATGGCAAGGAAAGTTTTGGCGATACGCTGCCGTTTGTGGTGGTGACGGACTCGCATGGCAAACTGCTGGCGAGCAGCGGCGGCTACAAGGACGCGGCCAAATGGAATGCGCTGCTCGCGCAGGCCAAGGGCAAGATCGCGGCGAAACCGCAGTAGCTGGGGCGAAGAGCGGTGCCGTTGTTGGGTCGCGGATTTTTTATGAAACTGCGTTGCTGGGTTCTGCTTCTCGGAATGAGTTGGGGCCTCGTCGGTTTGCCGATCCGGGCGCAGGATGCGCCCGGCATGGCCAGGAGTTCGTGGGCGCTTGATTTCTGGCCGCGCTGGCCGAAGCCAACGGGCGGGGTCAATGACTGCTTTGCGGCCGGGTGGACGGATGCACTGGCGCGGGGCTACTTCGTGGATCCGCGTTCCGTTTCTCCCGATCATCGTTACGCCGTCATTGTGCCGCGCTTCGGCGTGGTGCGCGATGGCCCGAACTTCGTCGTGGAATTAAACCCGCGCCGCGTTGTCGGCGTAGTCGGGGGCCCGGGTTTCGCCTTCGCGAAAAAGGCGGATGTTGGCTGGCGCTACACGTGGGCGCCGGATAGCGCGTCGCTGGTCATCGAGCAGGCCGGTGAGATCAAGAAAGACTGGGCGCGTGTCGGCTGGCGGTGGATCGAGTTGCACGACGGATTCATCGCCCGGGAGACCGATCTGCTGAAGAATCCGGGCAAGGCGCCTGCGTGGCTGGATACCAAGCAAACGCCGACCCACGAACATTCCGAGCCGGTCATTGATGTGGCGACGGCAGTGCTGGCCGAATCTTCGTCGGGGGAAGACGCTTGGTCGGTGCAGCGCGATGGCGACACTGGCCCGCTGCACATGGTGCAGGCAGGCGCCCGCGTGGGTCTGCTCCCGCCGGTGAAAGCTATCGGCGCGGACGCCAAGGGTGCCGTGCGCGAACTGAGCAGCGACGAAATGTCCGGCCTCCCGCTGTGCTTCTTCTCGCCGGATGAAAAGTGGCTCTTCGTCAACCAGATCGCGCGCGTCGATCCCGAGACCGGCCGCCAGTGGCGCATCGCCGCGCTCTACTGGCGCAACGATGCGGCCGAAGACAAGGCCGCCACGTGGAAATCCCCGTTGAGTGGAAGCTTCGACGACTTCGCGTGGGAGACCTTTGCCCGGCGCAATCAGGTGCCGCCCGAGACAGTGGCCCCGCTCGACGCGACCGGCTTGCGCGATCGCACCATCGAGTTCGTCAACTGGAGCGAGAAATCCGGCCGCATCCTGGTCTACATGCAGGCCCGCAATGGAGTCGTCGCGGCGACGAAGAACGGGAAGTTTCCTTACTATCGTTGGTACTGCTATTTCGACACGGTCAGGCTGGCCTTCGAGCCGAGCTTCGAGCTCGATGCCGCCAACGATGAATTGCGCAAAACCTGGGACAGCAGCGTCGAATCGCTCGCCCCGGACAAGACCCTGTTGCGCGTCGGCGATCCCGGCGGGGCCACTTTGTTTGCGCCCTACTCCGAGATCAGTGCCTCGGCCGACGATTCACTGAACAAAAACTATCAGGCCGTCCTCGAGCGCCTCGACAAAGACGCGGTGGAGGAGACACGGCAAACGCAGCGCCACTGGCTCGCCTATCGCGAGACCCTGGCGCGCGCGCACGTGCTGAACCGCTGGCCGTCGTTCCCGGAGGAAGTATTGCGTGAAGGGCGCTTCCTCGCGACCCAGTTGCGCACGGAGGCCTTGAAGGAGCAAGCGATGAAGGCGCAGCCGGCGGTGAACAAGGTGGTGCGGGAAAAATCGCCGGACGGGAAGTACGGCCTCGCCTACACCTACGCGGACGACGACGTGACGCGCGAGGGTTGGCCGCACGGCGTCGAACTGGTCGAACTCCCGGGGCAGCGCATGGTGCTCGATCTCTACGACGAGGTAACCAATCGGGGCCTGGAAGGGCACTGGTCGCCCGATTCCCTGCATCTCGCCTTCCACTCCGGTTCGCGCCGGATTGCGGGCATCACGATTTACGAGCGACACGGAAACGAGTTTGTGGAATTGAAATCGCCGAAGCTCGAGGCCTACGGCCCGAAAACGAAGAAGGGCGAGCACTCTTATCATTTCGATGGCAGCGACCTCGCCCTGAAGCGCTGGCTTGGACCGAAGAAGCTGCTGGCGCACTACAGCGAGGAGTTTGACGTGGAGGATGCGGATGGGAAACAGCGAACCGTGAGTTCCGACTACGATCTCATTCTCTCGATCGAGAAAGGGAAGATCGTCGTCGAGAAAGCGACGAAGACGAAGCCGGAGAATTAAGTTCCCTCGACAACGCAGGGATCACTGCGATTGGTGCGCATGAACAAACGTCTCATGCTGCAACGGAAGGGTCCGGATGCGCTCACCGAGGAACTGGTGAATGTGGTCTCGAATGAGGTGGAATTTGAGTTCAAGCCGCTGTTCACTCTGGTCTACGCGAATCTGCGCGCCCGCAATGCGGCGCACGGTGGGGAAGAGATGTTGCGGCTGCGCCTTTACGAGAAGTTGCAATGGCTCGTGCAGGTCGGCGGGGTGGAGAAGACGGGCAAGACGTATCGCGGAAACTCCATGAAGCTGCGTCCGATTCTGGAACTCCTGGTGGCCAAGCGTTGCCGCGACCTGATCGAGGTCGCGCGGCTCGCGCCGCTGGAAGCCGAATCGACCGACGCCGGACTGGGGAGCGACCGAGGGCCTCGGTGCAACTCGCAAAACTAGACTCCATTCACCTGCTTTAAAGCGAGCGGCCGACGGCTTCGGCGACTTTTCGCACGCGCGCGACCAGGTCCTGGAACTCGTGCGGCAGCAACGCTTGCTCGCCGTCGCTCTTGGCCATCTCGGGACTGTTGTGCGTCTCGGTCATGATGGCGTCGGCGCCCGCGGCGACGGCAGCCACAGCCATGGTCGCCACGTGCTCGCGCAGGCCAATGCCATGCGTGGGATCGACCACCACCGGGAGATGGGTTTCGCGCTTGAGCACGGGGACGGCGTTCAGGTCGAGCGTATTGCGCGTGTAGGTCTCGAAGGTGCGGATGCCACGCTCGCAGAGCAGGACCTTGAAATTCCCCTCGGCGAGGATGTATTCCGCGGACATGAGGAGATCCTTGATCGTGGCCGACATGCCGCGCTTGAGCATGACCGGCAGGCGTGAGCGGCCGACCTCCTTGAGGAGGCTGAAATTCTGCATGTTGCGCGCACCCACCTGGAGGCAATCGGCGTATTCCTCGACCATCTCGAGCTGCTTGGTGTCCATGATCTCGGTGATGATCGGCAGGCCGGTGGCCTCGCGCGCTTCGGCGAGAAGTTTGAGGCCCTCGAGGCCGAGACCCTGGAAGGCGTAGGGCGAGGTGCGCGGCTTGAAGGCGCCGCCGCGCAGGATGCGGCCGCCGGCTTTCTGGACCTCCTTGGCGATCTCGATGATTTGCTCGCGGCTTTCCACGCTGCACGGGCCGCTCATGATCACCAGTTCCTTTTCGCCGATGGTGACGTCGCCGATCTTCACGTGCGAATGGTTGCCGCCGCGGAATTCGCGGGAGACGAGCTTGTAGGGCTTGAGCACGGGCGTGACGCTTTCCACCCCGGGGATGGCCGCGAGCGGCTTCACGCGAATGGCCGCGTCATCGCCGATGACTCCGATCACCGTGCGCATGGCGCCGCGGCTGATATCGGTCTTAAAGCCCCACTCCTCGATGCGCTCGACGATGTGGGCGATTTGGGCTTCCGAGGCCTCTGGAGTAGTGACGATGATCATGAGAAAGGGCGAGGACAGTAGCCGGGGCGCTTTCGAGGGCAACCGTTTTCTCTTTTGGGCCAAATTGGCGAATATTGTTATCGTCCTTGCGAGCGCCGATTGACACCCTCCATCGATTCTGCTCCGATGCTCCCCGTGAAATTCTTCGTCCCCCTCGCCCTCCTCGGAGCCCTTGCCCTTTCCGCCTGCAATACGCTGGAGAACCGGCGCAGTCTTTATACGACGCAGAAGGTCCACGGCCCCTACACCCGCGAGCTGGAAGAAGGCACTTGGGGCAACCCCAAGACCGTGGATGAGGAGTATTCGGAGATGAGGGCCGAGAAGCACCGTCCGAAGATCATCCCCGGGGAAAAGAAGCCCGCGGGTGCGACCGTGCCGGCAGTGGCCCCGGCGTTGCCGCAGTGAGGTAAAGCCGTCCCCTCCCGGATCGAGCCCCGCTGGATCGATATCCCGCACCCAGTCCCTCTTGTCGACGCGAGGCTGCAAGATGGGTTCTTTCGGCTGAATTTACAATTACCGCCGCTCCCATGTTTGATTGCCTAAATGCCATGGAATGGCATTACGACCACGCACGCATCATGCGCCAGGGCTCTGATCCGGAAAAAATTCGGACCTTTACCAGCCTTGACTGGCCTTGATCCGCCTTGACCAGACTGGGTTTTACTCAGGCCCGGTCTAGGCCAATCAAGCCTGTCGGCCTGCCAATCCCCGAAGTAGGCCCGGAAGCTTTGTTGCAACTTACTTGCATCAAGCCACTCCCGTTTGGATGTATCAAAGAACCTTCTTCTGCCCCCTTGCCGCAAACTCCCTGCACACCTCTGCCATTTGTGAGCGGAGTGTCACACATCGCCCCCAAAAAGTCAAGTTAAAAATGAGCGGTCCCGTCGGGGTGGCTGCTCCGAAACGGAATCTGGAGGGAAGCGCGCCGTCGCTTCCGAGGTGAACGCCTGTCCCCGGCAACGACGGCGCGTTGCCCTCCAGCGCGTTTTCTGCGGGACACCCCACCTCGCGGTCCTGATGGTCTCTCCCTCGCCAAACCCTCCACCTCGCGGGCCACCTTGCCGAAGTCAGGCTGCTCCTGTCGCGCACCACCGAGGCGGCCTCGATCTGGAGGGTGAAGTGCGGGGCGTCCATGAGAACCGAAGACTCATGCGTGGGCACAGCAGCCGGAGTTGCGATTTCTGCAAAACAGGCGTCAACTGCGGAGAGCGCTATTCCCCGTGAGCGCCGCCAGTTATGAAAACTATTCTCATCCTCTCGTTAACATTGGCCGGGCTGTTTGGCAGTTTGGTGGCGAGGGCGAGTGAAGAGCTGCCACCGAGCGTCATCGAACAAGCAAAGCTGCTTACGCTGAAAAAGGACTACCCGGCGGTCCTCAAAATTATGCCGGAGATCGACCAACGGTTCAAAGGCGTTCATAACGCCGACTATTTTCGTAGTTTGTTGGCCCTTGTCAGAGGCATGGGCCAGGCGCACGAGCGGCCAAGTGATGACGTCGATTACGGTCGCGTTTGGTCTGTTCGCAAGGTCTATTGGAAGATTTTTCTGACCCGGGTTAGCGAGCCAAAAGACGCGCCTGTCATTTGGAAAATGAGGCAGAGTTTGGCGTATGGTGGGTTTTCCTGCGTGGGCTACCTAGCGTATCGGAACGCGGATCAATTCGTCGCCTTGCGCCAGGACGCAGTGGCTTTGCTCTACACCTACGCATATAGCCTGCGGGCGGAGATCATTCCAAATTTCCACCCCAAGCCCGACCACTGGGCGACAGGAGCCTTCGTGCCCACTGTGGATCCTCCGCCTCCCACACCCGAAGAGATTGCGGAGAAAAAGAAGCGCGAAGCAGAATTTGCGATTAATGGGCTCGAGAACGCGACGCAGAGGCAATTGGAAGAGTGCTGGGATCAACTTCCCCATTCTGTCGAGCATCTGGCGGAGGATGATTTTTCGATTCCGCCGGAAGACGATCAAACCCTCAGTGCACTCCTTGACCAGATTCCGCCCCGCTCTGATACCAAGGAAACGATCCTACGCAACGCTGCGCACGCCAGGCCCCGTCACGCTGCTGATATGGAGCGGTGGCAACGGGCCCAGAGTACACCAGCGCCGCGTCAACCCTAAGGTCAAACACCGGGCCGCCGGGAAACGCAATCTCCGCCGATTTCCGCTCGCGGACTGCCCATTGGGGCAGTTCCTCCTTGGGCCACGCGTTGAGAGATGCTAAGGTTGAAAATATGCCAATGACTACTGCGGATGGGTCAACCGCAGTGAGTCCGCTCGCGGTCCCCGAACTTGATGTAACGGTGCGGGTGGGCTGCAGCCTCGCCTATGAGGCCACGGGGCCGGCCTGGCTGCTGCTGAGCCTGAAGCCTCGGCCGAATCGCAACCATGCTATCGTCTTCCAAGCGCTGACTCTCGGGGACAATCTGCCCGCCGAGGAATTCACGGACAGCCACGGGAACCAGGTTTTCCGGGTGGCTCTCACGCCCGGCACTCACTCCTTCCGGCATGACGCGATCGTTTCGGTCTCTTCGCAGCCGGACAATCACGATCTCCCGCCGTCCGCCCCGCTCACGCCGGGCGAATTGCCGCCCGCGGTGCTGCGTTATACGCTGCCCAGCCGGTATTGCGACTCGGATAAGCTGACCAATTTCGCGTGGGAAAAATTCGGCCAGGTGGAGCACGGGCTGCCGCGGGTGCAGGCGATCAGCCAATGGGTGCATGAGAACATCGAGTACCGCTATTTCTCGGGCCGCCCCGATCTCTCCGCGTGGGACGTGCTGCAACGCGGCTATGGAGTATGCCGCGATTTCGCCCATCTCGCGGTGGCACTGAATCGCGCCTTCAATCTCCCGGCGCGCTACGTGACCGGTCATCTGGCGGATATCGGCGTCTCCGAGCCCGTCGATCACATGGATTTCCACGCCTACGCCGAGGTGTATCTGGGCGGCCACTGGTTTACGACGGACGCGCGCTTCCACGTGCCGCGGATCGGGCGGATCAAAGTCTCCTGCGGACAGGATGCGGTGGACAGCGCATTCTCGACGATCTACGGCGGTGCGACGCTCAGTTACTTCCAGGTTTGGGCCTACCAGGTGGAGCGCGGGACGGTAGGCGTCGGCGACCTGCTGGATTTCTCCAAGCGCCTGGATAACCAGCAGACCGTGCTGACGGACGCGCCCCGGTGAGGTCTCACGCATCCTCGGAGGCGGAAGCGCAAACGCCTCCTTTTCGGCGATTCGTTTTCTGCTAAGCAGACATCAAGCCGCTCATCGCCACTCGCTATCTTATGCCCGAAGACATGCCTCCCGAGCCCCTTCCCAAACGGTCGCACCTCCCGCCGGGAGCCAGTGCGGAAGCCGCCGTCGAATATCTGGAATCGCCGGCGGCCCGGCCGGTCCCCTCATCTGTGGAGTCGTACATCCGGGAGAATCCGCTCAAGGCAGCGGCCGTGGCCTTGGTCGTGGGGATTGTTGTGGGACGGTCGGTGGTTCGTTGAGCGACACGGTCATCCGCGGTTGGCCGGCCGGCCCGCAGGCTGATTCGCATCGGCGCGAGGATTTCGGGCGCGCGAAATACGGCGGGAAACGACCTTACACGCCGAGAGTGGCGCGTTGCCAGGGGAGCATGCGGGCGGCGGTTTCCTCGGGGTTGGCGGCGAGGTTCTCGAGCATGCTCTTGGGGGCGATGAGGGAGGGGTCCAGCTTTAGCTCGGTGGCGGCGGTGTCGCGCTTGACCTTGAAGCTCTTGAAACGCTCCTCCTCGCCGCGCGTGGGGCGCGGACGGGGCTTGCGGATGATTTTGGGCCACTGGTCCTCGGGGAGGGCCTTGGCCTGTTCCACGGCCTCGTAGAAGCGGCGGCGGCGGGCGCCGTGGAGTTGGGGAAAATCGACTTCCTGTTCACGGTCGAAGCGGCCGGCGGCGTCGACGAGCTGTTCGCTGTGCAGGATGTGAAAGGTGGGGCGGTCGATGGCCTTGGCTTCCTCTTCACGCCAGTGCCACAGGGCCCGCAGGATGGCGGAAGCGCGGTCCTTGAGGTCCTTGCTGCCGGTGATGCGCCAGACTTCCTCGGGGTCGCGTTCCTTGATGATGGCGGAGGAGGCGACGGCCTTGCCGCAGCTCTGGCGGAACCATTCCACGCGATCGAGGCGGGTGAGCTCGGTCTCGAGGATGGAGGCGATCTCGAGGAGATAGTGCGTGTCCTTGACGGCGTAGTCGGCCATCTGTGGGGAGAGCGGGCGCCGGGCCCAATTGGCCTTTTGCGAGCCCTTGGTGAGCTGGACGTCGAAGTAGCGCTTGATGAGCGCGGCGAGACTGAATTCCTCGATGCCGCAGAGCCGGGCGGCGATCATGGTATCGAAAACGGGAGCCGTGACGACGAACCCGACGCGGCGGAGGAGGCGCAGGTCGTAGTCGGCGCCGTGGATGATGAGTTCCTTGCCCGCGAGGGAGTCGAACAACGGCTGGAGTGAGAATTCGGCGAGGGGGTCGATGAGCAGGTCCTGGTCGGGGACGCTGATCTGGATGAGACAGAGCTTCTCGAAATAGCAATGGAGGCTGTCTGCCTCGGTATCGATGGGAATGCGGGAATGCGGCGCGAACAGCGGGAGGACCGCATGGAGGGCGTCGGCGGTATCGATCAAGGGCTGCATCAGGAAAGCGGAGCCGGGAGCGGAGCCAACATCTGTTAACGCAATCCCGTGAGCAGCAGCTCGGCGTTGGACTTGGTGGACTTCAACGCGTGGATGAGCACCTCGGTGGCCTCCATGGGCGGGAGGGCGGCGAGCTGGCGGCGCAGGACGTTCACCTTGGCGAATTCCTGGGGATGATAGAGCAGCTCGTCGCGCCGGGTGGCCGAGGCGATGATATTGATGGAGGGGAAAACGCGCTTGTCGGAGAGGCCGCGGTCCAGGTGCAGCTCCATGTTGCCGGTGCCCTTGTATTCCTCGAAGATGAGGTCATCCATGCGGCTGTTGGTCTCGACGAGGGCGGTGGCGAGGATGGTGAGGCTGCCGCCTTCCTCGATATTGCGCGCCGCGCCGAAAAACTTCTTGGGTTTGACGAGGGCCTTCGAGTCGACGCCGCCGGACATGGTGCGGCCTTTGTTGCCCTGGAGGTTATTGTAGCCGCGGGAAAGGCGCGTGATGGAGTCGAGCAGGATGACGACATGCTTGCGCAGCTCCACGAGGCGCTTGGCACGGTCGCTGACGATCTCGGCAACCTGGGTGTGACGGGCCGGGCCTTCATCGAAGGTCGAACTGTAGATTTCGCAGTTTACGCTTCGCTTGAAGTCCGTGACCTCCTCCGGGCGCTCATCGACGAGCAAAATGATGAGATGTGTTTCCGGCGAGTTGGTGAGAATGGAAAGGGCGAGGTCTTTCATGAGCACCGTTTTG